>JAUWAK010000035.1 GCA_030602105.1 Candidatus Aerophobota bacterium
GGACAAATGTCTTTGAGGGAGAGATTCTAAAAAGAGCCTTTTTGGGGAACTTTTACGATTATAGAGTCAGGGTGGGAAGAGAGATACTGCAGGTGCAAGCGTCGCACTCCCAGCGTATAGAGGTTGGCAGAAGGGTGAGTGTTTTTATGGATCCTAAACTATGCGTCTTGCTTAAGGGTTGAGGATACAAAGCTTTCTCGCCCAGTCTGTGAATCCGGACAGACGGGCTGCGGAGGAAAGAAGACCCATGGGAATATCTAGAAAGAAAAAGATAGGTTTTATTGGCTTTGGAACGGTGGCCTCTGAGTTCTCGAGGGGGTTTGACCGATCGGGCCTGCTTGAGGTTTGGGCCTACGATAAGATTCTTGAAGATCCACTGGAGAAGGGCAAAATGCAAAAAAGAGCGGCTGAGCTCAATGTGAAATTGGTCGGTGACATTGGTTCTTTGATCGAAGGATGTGAAATAGTCCTGTCCACAGTTACCGTAGACGCTGCTATTGAGGTAGCAAAGCAGAGCGCTTCCTTCCTGGGCAAGCAAAACACGTACGTGGATCTTAATTCCACTTCGCCAGGAACGAAAAGGGAAATTGCTCATATCGTTGAGAAAACCGGAGCAAATTTTGTGGAGGGAGCGATACTCGGGGCCATTGGCTCGTATGGATTGCGAGTACCCATAATGGTTTGTGGAGAAGAAGTGGAGGAGTTCCAGAACCTGATGGGTCAAGTCGGTATGGATCTAACCTATGTGGGGAAGGCAATCGGTAAAGCTTGCACCATAAAGATGCTGAGGAGCGTATTTGCCAAAGGAGTGGAAGCGCTACTCGTGGAAATGCTCCAGGGAGCTGTGCGGCATGACGTAGAGAATTATGTGATGGAAAATATCTGTAAATATATGGATGGCAGTTCTTTCTTTTCCATCGCCAACAACTGGTTGACCACCCACGCTGTCCATGCAGAGAGAAGGTTCTGGGAAATGGAGCAGGTGATTGAAACGTTAAGAGAGATAGGAGTGGAGCCCATAATGGCTACCGCTACAAAAGAAAAACTGAAAGTATCTATTGACTTGCGATTAAAAGAATTCTTTCAAGGAAGGGAGCCCAAAGACTATCATCAGGTTATTGCAGCAATAGAGGCTAAGACATCTTCGTGAGAGAAGGACCATATGACCAACAAATACCGTGCGCTCATCATGGGATGGGGTTCCTGGGTGGTCAACTACCTGCAAAGAATGATCGTTCCAGCACTGCTTCCCCTCATCATTGTGACTTTTCAGGTTTCCCGATCTGAAGCAGGCATGCTCATGACCGCCACTTTCATCGGTTATTCCCTGAGCATTATCCCTGCAGGTTACTTATCTGATCGCATTGGCCGCAAGATCGTCATTGTAGGAGGGATATTTCTCTACTCTCTAACCTCTCTTCTCATTGCTCTGAGTAGGTCTCCGGCTATTATGGTCTGGCTTCGCCTCGGAACAGGTATCGGGCTGGGTACACATATTGCTGCTTCCAATGCTCTTCTTTCTCGGTACTTTTCTTCCAATGAACGGGAAGGAGCCATTGGTTTTCACGAATCCGGCGCCAATATAGGTTTTGTTCTCGCATTCATTGTGGTAGGTTTACTGGGAGAACAATTGGGTTGGTCTCCTATCTTTTTAATCACCGGTCTTATCGGGTTACTGTACGGTCTCCTCTACTGGTATATGGTTCGAGAACCTGTTCCCCGAACACCAAAGAGACTGTCCTTCTCCTTACGGGAAATTGTTGGGGACTGCCGAAAGATTTTAGTTAACCGGTCTACTCTCCTTATCATTTTGAGTCTGGGAATTCTGTACTGGGGTAGAAACGGAGTTTGCACTTTCCTTCCCGTCTATTTGGTAGACAGCAAGGGATTTGAATTTACCGGCGCTGCCCTGATTTTATGGATTATCCCAGCCGCAGGTATCCCTGGAAAGATCCTGGGAGGTCGCCTTTGTAGTTGGTTGGGACGGTCTACGTTCCTCATTTGTGCTTTTCTCGCCTCATCTTTGGGGGTGCTGCTTTTGCCTCTGGCGCACCATGACATGATTCTTTGGGGAGCACTCATTCTCTTTGGATTCTTTAGCAATGCCGCATCTCCACTTATGTACGCTCATACTTCCCGACTGTACGAAGATTCACATACAGGTATGGCTCTCGGCACCGTCATCGGTATAGCGCTGCTTATTTCGGCTCTCTCTCCCACTGTTACAGGTGTTATCATTGATGGATACGGATATACAATTGCTTTCATCATTGTTGGTGCAATTCTGGGATTAGGAGCGCTAACGCTGGGAAAACAGAGAGAGGAACAGATAGTTCGCAAGATGGAGCTAGAAAAGGCTGTTTAATCATAACTTAATCCAACTTACGAGGAGGTTTCAACATGAGCAAATCAGCAAAACTAAGGGAGCTGTTCGAACGACCAGGGATTATCAGAATAGCTGGAGCGCATAACGCTCTTGCAGCAAAACTCGCAGAGAGAGGTGGATTCGAAGGTGTATGGGCCGGGAGTTTGGGGATTTCAGCCTCATATGTTCTTCCAGATGCCAGCATAGTGAGTATGTCTCAGTATCTAGAAGCGGCCCGTCAGATAGATGAGGCGATCTCTATTCCCGTTGTCTCGGATTGCGACACCGGCTATGGAAACGCCAACAACGTCATTTATATGGTAAGAATGTTCGAGACGGCAGGTATTGCCGCAGTCTCTATGGAGGACAAGAAATTTCCCAAGGATAACAGCTTGCTCGAGGGAGGGCGTCAACAGCTAGCCCCCATAGAAGAATTCCAGGGCAAAATCAGAGCGGCAAAGGATACACAAAAATCAGAAGATTTCGTGGTAATCGCCAGGGTCGAGGCTCTTATAGCTGGTTGGGGACAAGATGAAGCTTTGAAGCGAGCGTACGCGTATGTGGATGCCGGTGCAGATGCGATACTCATTCACTCCAAAAAAAATACACCAGATGAAGTAGTAGAGTTTATCAAGCATTTCAAAAATCGTAGGCCCGTAGTCCTTGTCCCGACTACCTATCCGATAATTACCATAAAAGAGCTAGAGGAACTGGAAGTTAAGATGGTTATCTATGCCAACCAGACTCTGCGAGCGGCAGTTGGGGCGATGGAAGATACGCTGGAGGAGATAAGACGAAGTGGCTGTACCCTACCCATAGAAGACCAAATTGTTCCCGTGAAGTATATTTTCGAGCTCCAGGGTACCTTGGAGATGAAGGAAAAAGAGGGGAAATACCTGGTCTCCTAGAGGGGTGTATCATTTACCCCTTTCCAAAATGAAATTCGATAGGAGCCAAAAAAAGGGGGTTACTTATGCGTTTTTTCAAGAGAGAGAACAAGACACAGGAGCTAATGGACGAGCATGTGGAGATTGTGAGCAAAGCAACGGATCATTGTATGGATGCTTTTTTTTCCTATTTGGAAGGGAAGAAAAAGAAATTTGAAGCTGCGACCCTTGCTGTCATTCAATCAGAAACCAGAGCGGATGAAGTGAGGAAAGAAACGCAACTGCTGCTCTATGGAGGAACCTATCTTCCCATATTTCGAGAGGACCTTCTGGAACTACTCGAGCTCATAGACAACGTTGCCGACGATGCAGAAAAAGCGATTGATTTTCTCCGGATAGAACACCCCGAAATTCCACCTTCCTGGCACGGGGATCTTAGAATAATTGTGGAGAAAACTCATCAATCCTTTGTTTTTTTCAAAGAAGCTTTTTCAACGCTCCGCAAAGAACGCTCGATTACGCTTTCCTACACTCACAAAGTTCAAGAAGCGGAGAAAGATGTAGACAGGCTTCAGGACGCACTAATGGCAAAAATTTTTCAATCTGAGCTGGGCCTTGCCCATAAAATGCAGCTTCGTGATCTCATTCTAGTTATAGGTTACGTCTCCGACTCTTCTGAGAACGCTTCGGATAAGGTGGGTTTGATGGCTATAAAGGGAAGAGTTTGATGTTCTTGTTGTTAGCTGCTGTATATCTAGGCTGGACGCTAGGAGCAAACAATACTGCTAATGTGTTCGGCCCCGGTGTTACCAGCGAAATCATTAGCTACAGGTTGGCGATTATCCTGACCGCTGGCTTCGTCGTGCTCGGTGCAGTGATAGAAGGGCCCAAAGTGATGGACACAGTAGGACGATTTACAACCCTGAGCCTTTCCACAGCCTCTTTGGCTGTTTTATCTGCTGCCATCACCGTTACTTTGATGACTTTTCTAAAGCTACCGGTTTCGACTTCCCAGGCTATTTTGGGAGCCATAATGGGTATCGCCATATTCACGGGCGGGTGGAGTTCTGTACCACAGGTTAAGCTGATTAGGATTCTTTTATGTTGGCTTTTTACACCTTTCGGGGCCATGATCATATCAATTGTTCTATTTGTTACCCTTGCTCCAATCATAAACAAAATTAGATCTTTCATAACCTTTGCTCTTATTATGAAAGTAGGAATAGTTGTCGTAGGTTGCTACGGCGCCTATACTCTGGGCGCGAATAATGTGGCTAACGTTACCGGAGCTTTTGTGGGGACAGATTTGATTGGCCCTCTGGGAGGAGCTTTAATAGGAGGAATAGCCATTGGCGTGGGTGCGCTTACTTATAGCAGGGGAGTCATGATATCTGTTGGAAGAAGAATCTTTCCCTTGGGCTCTTTCTCCGCTTTAGTTGCTATTCTTGCTGCAGCCATAACCCTTCACGTTTTCACTGAGCTCCGAGTTCCTGTTTCCAACTCACAGGCCATAGTGGGCGCCGTAGCTGGAATAGGACTGATCCGGGGAACGAGAGCCATAAACAGAAGAATGATTTTCAGTATTCTATGTGGCTGGATTGCCACACCTCTGGTAGCGGCCATTCTATCATTTTCTCTACAGATTCTGTAACTATTTACTCCCAGCAATCCATAGGAATTCCGCTCAAAAAGCGGATCGAGGTGGAACTCGGACTAAGAGTCTTTGTGCTCGGGTCCAGCCATCACCCGAGGAGCAAAGGAAGCAATCAAGAAAGATCCCAAAACTCTTATATTAAGAATTGCCGAGGGTAAGATAGAGAATGTAAAAAGTGAGATGGTTGTTCGTGCTGCGAGAGGCGGAGATAGATTAGCAAATCAGCTGATCTATGAAACTGCAACGTATATGGGATGGGGAATTGCTAACATAGTAAGCATTCTTAACCCCGATGTCGTCATATTGGGAACTGTGGCCACTGCGGCTGGAGACCTGCTTCTCGCCCCAATTAGAGAAAATGTCAGAAAACTTGGTGTGGGAGAAGCAGCAAGAAGAGTAAAAATACTGCCGAGCCAATTGGGTGACCAAATCGATGACTTGGCGGCGGTTTCACTTGTGCCAGCGCTTGCCAATTCGTTTCGAGGAGTCAAGGAGCCTTGATCTTCTTTCTGTCTGAGGAAGCTTTTCTGTTTTAGTCGAACAGTCAGTATTTTCTCTTTCCCTATGACCTGTGTCTATCTTAAGTACCTTTGAACCGGCTCGAGAAGGGCTGGCTAGCTTTCTAAGGCATTTCTTGCTCCCACCAGTCTATCTTAGCCCAACGGGCCAACTTGCCTTAGTTCAAATCAATGGTAAACTAAAGCAATTAGAGAAATAGCAAATTCTTTGCCAAGAAAGAGGTAAAGAATTGAAAACAAAAAAACTAATGCTAAGCTGTCTGGGGTTAGCTCTCCTCATTTCACCTGCCGCCTGGGCCCCGGAGGAGGCGACTAGCGAGACTTTCTCAGTCAGCTTTCGCATGTTTTCCGTATACTCAGTATTTCCAATTCTGCGAACAAGCTACTATTGAACTTCGCCATCGTTTCGTCGAGTAAATTAACCTGGATTGAGCAGCAATAAGGAGGCAAAGATGCGGGAGATGGTTGAGTACATTGTCAAGCAGATAGTGGACAATCCAGAGGAAGTAAAGGTTCAGGAGGTGAAATCAGAGAAGGTTATTATTGTTGAGATCTCTGTCGCCAAAGAGGACATGGGTAAGGTGATAGGCAAAGGAGGCAGAATAGCCAATGCCCTCAGAATACTAGTAGGAGCCGCTGCAGCCAAGTTGAAAAAGAGAGTTATGGTGGAGATCCTGGAAGAATAGACATTAGGAATGTGGGTGAATATCCTTACTTTGTTCCCTTCTGCCTTTGAGGTCCCTCTGATGAGAGCATGATTAATGGGGCTCAAAAGAGGAGGATCCCGGAGCTTTCCAGTTCCGGAAAGGAAAGAAGTAAGATCAGGTAAATGGGGGTTCTAGGATACAGCCAACCTAAAACTCATAAAGGAGGAGAAAGGATGAACAAAGGAGAATTAGTAGAGCAAGTGTCCAACTGGACAGGGCTAACAAAGAAAGCATCAAGGGAAGCAGTGGAGGCAATAGCTTCTGTTATCACCGATACCTTGGCTAGAGGAGAAAAAGTTACTTTAGTTGGCTTTGGAACTTTTAAGGTTATGCAAAGAAAAGCGAGAACAGGAAGGAATCCTCAAACAGGACAAAGTATCCAGATCCCAGCTAAGAAGGTCCCCAGATTTAGACCGGGAAAAGATCTAAAGGACAGAGTTTAAAAGAGAGTATCAAGTGAACAACAGTAAACACTACAATTCGAGGAGAATAATCTTGAGGGAAATAGTAAAGTGACTAAAGGTACAATAAAAAAACTGATGAGAGGCCGGGGTTATGGATTTATTGCCACTGAGGACGGAAAAGAGGTATTCTTCCACCGAACAGCTCTTGAGGGTCTAGAGTTCGACTCCCTAAAAGAAGAACAATCAGTGGAATTCGAAGTCAAGGAGGAATCTAGAGGTCCTCGCGCAGTGAACATAAGGTCATCTGAAAAGACCAAAGACTGAAAATCTAAGACATCACCAAATCCAATCATACTGCAGTTTCGAGGCTTTATCAAGCTTCATGTAGACTTATTGGGTAGTCGACGTTATCGACTAAGTCTCATCCTTTCACTACTGTCTTTTCCAACACCTGCTCCAAAATCTGGACGCCTTTTTCCCAGGAGAACCTCTTCTCCACTAATGTGCGAGCGCCCCGGCTAACTCGCCCATACAGATCCTCATCCTTGAGGAGTCTAGCTATCCGCTCAACAAAGGTCTCGGTATCATCAGCGATAACGATGTTACTCATATCCTCGACAGGGATTCCTTCTGCTCCCAGTGAGGTTGTTACAACTGGAATAGCCATGGCCATCGCTTCCAAGATCTTTCCTCGAAAACCTTTCCCCAATCTTATAGGTGCCACAAAGACTCGTGCTCTTTTGAGATAATCCCGTACATCCTCCACAGTGCCGGTGACCACGATGTTCGGGTCTTTCTCTGCTGCGGTAAGAATATCGAGTGTTGGATCACGACCAATAACATAAAACTTGACATCTGGAAAAGTTTTCTTGAGGTGTGGCCAAATCTCTTTAATAAAGTACATAACTGCATCTCGATTTGGATCATGCGGATAGTTACCAAGGAAGGCTACACTCATTTCCTGCTGGCCAGGGGATACAGGACTGAACCTTTCCGTATCGACACCGTGGGGAACGACGTCAATGTCAAGATCTGGAGTATAGCGAAGTAGCCCCTCCCGTTCCTCGGGTGTGAGAGTTATGATCTTGTCCATCTCTCGATACATAGCGAATTCATATACTTCGAGGCGATACAAATCCAGCATAGCTCTGAGGCCCTTGATTGAGAAAATCCCGTAAAGATCACGAACTTTCTTGCGAGCGATTGTGTAGCATTCGTGGCAGGATAGAATTCTTTTGGTTCGTGAATTAATGCCGGGATTCCTGTAAAGGTACTGGCCCATCACTGAATATTCGGCTATCACCACATCATAGCTGGAGCGCTGCGTCATCTCAGCCACAGTGCGGCGCATTTCGGATGACTTGGTATTGCACATGTACGGCGGTACCTCCGAGAAGAAAAAGTCGCTCGTTCGTCGGAACGTGTTCCGAGGCGGAGAGTAGGGCATTAGCTCAAGTTCGCTCAGGTAAGGCTCGATCGTACCCAAATATTTTCGCTCTTCATCCCGTATGAAGGAAGCTAACCCAATTCGATGGTGACGAGAAAGATATTTGATTCGGTTGTAAATAATTATCGGCCCGCCTATGACCCTGCCATGAGGAAACTCTTTTGGGACCACCAATATTCTCATGCCTTCCTTCTCCATCCCAGAAGCGGTAAGCGAGGCCTCCTTTATTCCTGAATCACCCGACCTGCGGCAGCCCGGGTGAACTCCTGCCATCTTGTGGTAAGATCTTGAAGATGGCGACAAGTATCTATGCCTTTGTACGGATTACGTCTCGCCAGTCCAATGTTCACCTCGCACTCATCCATACCTCTCTTATCTTGAAGTTTTTCATACTCCTCCTTCAGCAGCTCATTTGTTCTAGTGATCCTCTCCTCCAGATCCTGACCTAGAAATGTGCCGGGGTAGGGCATGAGTTCTTCCTGGCTCACACCTTCTATTCCTTCATGATCCATCACTTTTTTTCTCTCATACAAGAATCGCTTTATATCCTCCCTGAGACTCCTCCAGGCCGGTGGGGAAATTTTTGGTGGGAGATGTCTGACGGAGAGCTCCCGGTCAAGCCAGAAAGCTATTCCATTTATCCTCAGATTAATGAGAAAATCAATGTCTTCCCCCCGTGTGATGAGAGGATCAAAGGGAACCTTCATCAAGATGTCCCGGTGAAGGACCATATTACCTCCAAAGACAAAGGGAGTTGGCTTCAGGCGAGGTGGCCTTCCAATAACGACCTCAAAAGCCTCGTTCATGCAAGCGGCATTGTTCCAGTAAGGCCTGCGCCATCGGGGTACCCTGTCCACATCGAGCCTGAAGCTTTGAGGCTGCAGGTAGTAGCCCGCCACCGCCTGAACCATCCGGTGTTCATGTTCAGTCCCAAGGAACTCTCGGGCTTTGTTCAAGAACCTTTTGTCAGTGATCACTTCATCATCATCAAGGAATACGGTTATTGTGCTCCCGCTAAGAATACCAGCCAGCGAACACATATTCCGTACGGCAGGATAACTATCCAAACCGATAAGCTCACATGCAGCTTCCGATACACCTTCACTAATAAGGGCACCGCGAAGGCTGGCGAGATTCCGACTGTGCAAGACGGTAATGTCATAGAGTGAGCTGTATGGCTTAGTTATTTCCTGTATTCTGACTATGACGTCCCTTGTGAGATGAGGGGTATTGGCAACTGCAAGAATAACTACTTTGAACTCCTCACTCCTAATGAGCTCCAAGCTATCCAAGAGTCTTGCCAGGGTCCCTTCTTGGTTCAGCGGAGTGGGGTGGTCAAACATAATCACCTCACCAGCATCTGAACACCCACCTGCAGAACCCCAGTATGAGGGAATAGCTATGGTTATGTTTTCCATTATTTGCTCGATCCAATCATTTGCCTCGTGGAAATATCCATACGAGACTATCTCCGTTTGTCAATTTCCCGACACAGAAACAGGACGACAGTCCCACCAGCTGGATGTTCTAGTCACGACAGGCAGCTTTCATACGCTACTCAGTATCCCGCATCTCGGAAGGTATCTTACCAGGAAACACAAGGAAAGAAAAGAGCTGTCCAAATTCTTTTACATCGATGAATTGACAAGCGCCAGGTTTCATCCTATTCTACCCCTGGAACACGCAAGGAACGACTTTTGAACAACTGGTAGGTGACTCAGAAGTCTTGCTTATCCCTCGTTCAA
>JAUWAK010000090.1 GCA_030602105.1 Candidatus Aerophobota bacterium
CTTTGAACCTCTCTCTTCAATCACACACATTTGTTGACTGGACAATACTCTAGACCGTGCGCTTCAGCTACAGCCTTGCAGGTGAGTTTGCCTTCATAGAGGTTTATTCCACCAGATATGGCAGGATTCTCTTTCGCTGCCCTTGATACTCCTTTGTTGGCTAGTTCCAGCACATAGGGGAAAGTCGTATCGCTTAGAGCATAAGTTGACGTTCTGGCTACTATGGAAGGTATGTTAGTAACTCCATAGTGAATAACTCCGTCTACACTAAAGGTAGGCTTGCTATGAGAAGTAGGCCTGGAGGTTTCTATGCATCCCCCCTGATCAATCGCTACATCCAGGACCACAGAGCCGGGTTCCATCTTCCTGATCATCTTACCAGTTACTATTTGGGGGGCTTTGGCTCCTGGTATGAGTACCGCTCCTATGAGAAGATCCGTTCCAGGAATCAGCATTTCGATACTTTGAGGAACAGAGATTAAAGTTTTCACTCTTCCTTGATAAAGGTCATCTAGATAAACAAGTTTCTTAGGGTCCTTGTCAACCACATACACCTCGGCTCCCATACCCAAAGCTATTCTAGCCACACTCGTACCTACAGTTCCGCCCCCCAAAACAGTGACTCTGGCAGGAAGAGTGCCTGGTACTCCTCCCAGCAAAATTCCCCTTCCCCCCTGGGTTTTCTCCAGGTAGTGAGCCCCTATCTGGGGAGACATCCTCCCGGCTATCTGGCTCATGGGCAGCAGGAGAGGTAGGCTTCCATCAGGAAGCTCAACAGTTTCGTAGGCTATCCCAATTATCCTTTTCTCCAAGAGACTTTCAGTAAGATGCTGGTTTGCAGCTAAATGAAGGTAGGTAAAGAGAATTTGTCCCTCCTGAAAAAGGTCGAGCTCTTGAAGAAGGGGCTCTTTGACCTTGACGATCATTTCTGCTTGGCTGAAAACCTCCTCTTTGGTCTCTTTCACCTCAGCTCCAGCCTTCTCGTACTGAGCATCCTCTATTCCACTTCCTAGCCCCGCTCCCCTTTCAATAATTACCTTATGATGAGCTTCTCTAAGAGCTCTTACTCCTCCTGGAGTGATATTCACCCGGTACTCATTATCTTTGATCTCTTTGGGTATGCCAATGATCATGGGCGTGAAACCCCCCTTCAGGCTATGAGAGTTCTCAGGAAACAAGAAGAAGATACGGTAGGCCGGATATCCTTTATTTCTGCTTGGCTTCTTTGGCCTGGGAAATTATCTTTTGCGTAATCTCACCAGGGACCTTCTCGTAATGAGAAAATCGTCTGGTGAATGCACCTTTACCTTGAGTTATGGAACGAAGAACGGCAGAGTAGTTGTGAACTTCGGCCTGGGGAATACTTGCTTTTATCCTTCCCCCTCCTTCGAAATGCTCTACCTCCAAAATCCTTCCTCTTCGACTATTTAGATCACCATTAGTCTCGCCCAGGAATTCCTCAGGAACCTGGACCTCCAGCTCAAGAATAGGCTCGAGAAGAATAGCTTTGGCTTGCTCTATTGCCTTTTTCAGACCCACAGCTCCCGCGATCTGAAAGGCAATATCCGAAGAATCCACAGGGTGATAGCTTCCATCGAAAAGAGTCACTTCCACATCAACGAGAGGATAGGAGGCCAAAAATCCTTTCTTCGTAGCCTTCATCACTCCCTTTTTTACCGCCGGGATGAATCGGGAGGGCACTACACCTCCTTTGATCTTATTGACAAATTCGATTCCCTCTCCTCGGGGCAAAGGTTTTACTCTGAGCCAGACATCACCGTACTGACCTCTACCTCCTGACTGCTTCTTGTGTCTTCCCTGTGCCTCGCTGGCAGCGAGAATGGTTTCCCGGTAAGGAATTTGAGGCTCTGCGGTTTCCACCTCCACATTGAAGTCCCTTCTTAGACGCTCTATAGTTACCTCAAGATGCACTTCCCCTGTTCCGGAAAGGATGGTTTGACCTGATTCTCTATCCACGCTCACCTTGAGAAGAGGGTCAACCTTCACCAATCGCGCCAGAGCAGTACTCATCTTTTGCTCATCTTTCTCCTGCTTAGGCTTAAGCGCTAGCGAGGAGGCAGATTCTGAAAAATCAAAAGGAGCAAAGACAATGGGCTTGTTCTTTTGGGAGAAGGTATCAGCAGTGTCGGTATCCCTGAGCTTGGCTACGGCTCCGATATCTCCTGCAGAGATCTCGGAGATTTCACTGCGCGAGGACCCTTGCAAAAGATAAAGTTGCCCGATTTTCTCCTCCTTACCCTTGCTCGAGTTATGCACGGTACTCCCCGAGGAGAGTGTGCCTGAAAAAACCTTAAAGACATTCATCTCACCCAGATGAGTCTCCGAAAGGGCCTGAAAAACAAAAACGGACAAAGCTTCCCCTGGATCGATCTTTCTCTCAACTTCTCCTTCCTCGCGCGGAGAGGATCCCTTGACCGGTGATTTAGAAAGGGGAGAAGGGAAGAACTCTACCATCAAATCCAACAAAAGATCAATCCCTACGGACCCGGTGGCTGATCCGCACACGAGAGGTACAAAAGCTCTTCTTGCAAAACCATCCCGGAGGCCCTTCTTTATCTCCCCCTCTTCCAAATCCTCCTCCTCTAGGTACTTCTCAATAAGAGCATCGTCTGTTTCTGCCACTGTCTCCAACAGTTTCCTACGGTACTCCTCAGTCTCGCTAACACCTTCCGGCACCTCTATCTCGCTGCTTTTTCCCTTCTCATACAGTGCACCTTTCAGTCTAATGAGATCCACCACCCCTGCTAGATTCCCATCCTGAATCAGAGGAATTTGTAGAGGAACGCAGGGCAGACCAAATTTCTTTTCGATGTCATTTACTAAAGCCCTGAGGTCCACCTTAGCTTCATCCAATTTATTCACAAAAACACAGCAGGGAACCGTCTGCCTCAGAATATATTCCCGAGCCCTCTGTGTCTCGCCCCCTCCCTCACTCAAGGGAGAGATGACAAACAAGGCTGACTCCACTACTCTCAAGACCGGGATTGTCTTCTCAATAAAATCAGGAAATCCCGGACAATCAATAACATTTATCTTACAATCCTGCCAGGAGAGAGAAAACAGGGAAGGATTTACGCTGAACCTTCTCTCCTTTTCCACCGCATCATAATCGGATACCGTACTGCCCTGTTCTACACTCCCCATCCTGCTAACCATCTTTGCCTGAAAAAGTATCGCTTCAGCCAGGGATGTTTTCCCCATCCCCTGTCCCCCGACAAGGGCTATGTTCCTTAAGTTTTCGACGGAACCCGACATCACAACCTCCCTCTCAAAAGATAACTCGTCTGATCATTATTTAATCCGTGCTAGATATTCAATCTCATAGCTCCCCTGCGGGGGAACTTCGACTTCGTATAAGATAGCATCTTTCATCTGCAAATACTCGGCGGGGTAGCTGTTCAAAATCTCCCACTCCCCGTAGAGATGCTCCACGATCCGAACTTTCCTGAGTCTATCTCCCCGATTGCGCAGAATAATGCGGAATCCGTACTCTTTTTCCGAAGTCTCCCACTGATAATAACGTGTCTGGACTCTTTCCCCTTCCAGGTCCTCAGCCTGACCCAGATAGACACGAGCCTGGGCCTCAGGCGGGATTTCAGTTAGGTTAGCTATACCCAGAAAGCTCATCCTGCCCCCGGGGGCAAATTTGTAGATGTACACCGGACCCGGGGGAAGACTTATTCCTAATCCTTGCTCCTGGCTGTTTTTGAATGTCAGCTCTTCCCTTACTTCCTGCCCGTATTTATCGGCGTCAAAGAGGCACACTTTCTCCATGGGAACCCGACTCCTTGAAAACAGCACAAACCTCTTCTTTTCACCATGTTTTAGAGTAACAGGATAAGGAATAATCGGCAATGGGCGAGAAGACGGAGCTAGCCTGGAGATATCTTCTTGGCCACTCAACTCCTCTTCCTTGGGTGGGAAGAAGGGATTCTCGCTCTGAAGAGTGAGGTAGACCCCTGGGAAGGCTATTTCAGTTTTGTTATCCACCGTTGCCCAGGCCGTAAGGTCCATGTACCCGTCCTCTTCGCCTATCCCGACCTGATAACTTAGCTGCCAGGTTAGGCCTGTAGTTAAATAAGCAATCCTCAAGGGGACTAATCCATCTGTGGGAGACCTAATTTTCCAGGAAACAAAGGAATTTGTGATGAATTCTCCCCCGACATTCTCACACCCCTTTGCCTCAACATAGATAGAGTCCAGTATTAACCCCTTCGGTACAGGACCAAAAGAAATTTCCGTAAGGCCCGCCTCAACCCTTGCTTCCCTTAGCTCCTCCACCAGAGCCAGATCATTCGGGAATATGGTAAGCCGTGTAACCCTCTCTTGCTCGGCCAAAGAAGAGGGGGAGAGTGCCAGGCAAATGAAGATCAAGCTCACCACAAAAGGCGAGTACATCCTCAAGATAGAGCCTCCTTTGCTTTTCCTCATCCTGCTACCACTCGATGACCAGGGAAGCCCAGGTGAGTCCTCCACCAAAGCAAGTCAAAAGGACCTTATCCCCCTTTTTTATCTTTTTCTTTCGCACAGCTTCGTCCAGACCTACCGCCACAGAAGCTGCCGACATGTTCCCACATTGATCAAGATTTATGTGGACTTTATCCTGAGTCAGACCCACCTTCTTGGCCACGGCGTCTATTATGCGCATGTTAGCCTGATGGGGGATGAAGTAGTCAACATCCGAGGGTTTCAAATTACCCTCCTTTAAAGAGGCATGGATAGCATGAGTCATGGCCCTTACCGCTCTTTTGAAGAGCTCATTTCCTTTCATTTTCATGTAGTGCTGCCGGTTTTTCACCGTCTCCAAACTGGTGCAAAGTCTCGAACCGCCGGCTGGAACTCCTACCAGATCCGCTCC
>JAUWAK010000154.1 GCA_030602105.1 Candidatus Aerophobota bacterium
CTCCTCGGTCCAACCGGAGCAGGAAAAACCACGACCCTAAGACTTATAGCGGGACTAGAAAAACCAGATGAGGGGGAGGTATATCTGGGCAATGTTTCAGTAAACGATCTTAGCCCCGCTTTAAGAGATGTTGCTTTTGTATTTCAGTACTATACTCTTTATCCTCACTATACTGTGCGGCAAAATCTTGAATTTCCTCTAAGGTCAAACCTTAGAAGATTATCTGAATCAGAAATCGATGCTAAGGTGAGTGAAGTTGCCAGGGTTCTACACATCGAGTCACTGCTCGGCCGAGAAACAGTTAATTTGAGTGGTGGAGAAATGCAACGTGTGGCGATAGGCAGAGCAATAGTCAGAACTCCGAAAGTCTTTCTCATGGATGAGCCTTTGTCAAATCTGGACGCAAAACTGAGAGAAGAAATGAGGACGGAGCTTGCCAGACTCCACCTGGACCTCGGACTCACTTTTTTCTATGTAACTCATGACCAAATCGAAGCAATGACAATGGGTGATAGAATCGCAGTGCTTAATGAAGGCAAAATTCTTCAGATTGGCACCCCTGATGAAATATACAACTCGCCAGAAAACGTTTTCGTGGCTAAGTTTGTGGGAACCCCCACAATTAACTTATTCGAGGCGAGCGTAGAAACAAATACTTTGGTGGTCGGAAAAAAAACACTGGTCTGCACCATTTCTGGAACACAGCATAGTTCGCTCGCAAAATACACCAAGAGAGAATTGATCTTGGGAATAAGGCCAGAAGACATTGAAGTATCGAACGAAAAAAAGAAAGATGATTCATTCAAATGTACAGTATACTTTACTCAGAGCATGGGGGTGGAAGATATCTTGAACCTGAGAATTAATGACCTTGTTCTCAGAGCGGTTGTCCCTCCCACACTCCTGGCTAGAGTCGGCGATACGGTCTACGCCAGTGTTAATATGAAACGCTCACATTTATTTGACTCTGAAACAAATATGCGCCTGTGAAATAAAAGCCGCCATCGGCGTCGCCCTGCGGAGGTTGAATATGAATAAGATATGCAAGATGGCAATGCTCATAGCTGTGACACTGATTCTATTAGTGATTCCAAACATATTTGGAACGCAAGGAGCGAACAATAATAATTCTGCTACCTCGGACCAAAAAGCTGCGAACCAGTATCGCGTCAATGATGCCCACCTGCATTATGTAGACTTTCTCCAGAATACTGATGGAATGAAGGTGCTTCTGGAAGCCATGGACCAGTCTGGTGTTGAGCATGTAATGCTCAATGGCCTACCCCTGGTCAAGAAATGGGATGCCGTCGATCCCCGCAAGCCTCTGTACTACCTCGCCGATGATTCAAGAACGTACTGGTACAGTGCAGTCGATGTTCTGGTAGCCCGGGCAGTAAAGAGTCTCGCTGAAGAAGACCAAAGAAGGTTTCATCCCTTTATCTGCGGTTTCAACCCTACGGATAGAAATGCTATCGATCACGTGAGGCGAATGTTCGAGTGGTATCCCGATTTCTGGGAGGGAATAGGAGAAGTCCTTACGCGGCATGACGACTTGACGGCACTAACCTATGGAGAGCAGGCACGTGCAAACCACATTGCCCTAGATCCTGTTTACGTCTTCGCTGCCGAGGAGGATCTTCCGGTTTGGGTACACAGTGACGTCAGCTCAGTATGGGTTCAGGACCCTCTCTATCTCTATGAAATGGAAGAAGCCGTGAAGAATCATCCCAAGACTCGCTTTGTCTGGGCTCACGCGGGAATCAGTCGCCGCGTTGTGGTGCCCACCCTCCTGCAAGAGCTCCGACGCATGCTCAAGGCCTATCCTAATCTCTGGGTTGACCTTTCGTGGGTGGTGTATCCCATGGACGTAGCTCCTGGCGGAACTCCAGATGAGAGATGGGTAGCCTTGGTGGAGAATTTTCCTGGTAGATTCATGATCGGTACGGATAAGATCGGACATTTCGAAGACTACGAGGAGACCATCAGTCAGTATTATGTTTTTCTCGACGCACTTTCTCCAGAGACGGCTCGGCTTGTAGCCAGGGAAAATTTCTTAAGTATCTTGCCGCGTCGAGTTCGCGAGAAATTGGCCCAGAATTATCCGGAAGAGGAGTCTAGCTAGGCACTGGAGCTAACCCTAGGCCCGCATCCCAGGCTTCAGCCTCCAATCATCCAAAGAAACAGGAACCGTCCCTGCACCTCACTGTAAGTATACGGCCACAGAAAGGAGCGAACCATGAAGATGTCTGACGAGGAAAGACGCTATGAGGCCCTGAGTCCTTTTGAACTTAAGAACAAACTGATCACAATGGCAGAGACACATCACGAGAGGGCGATGCTCAATGCCGGGCGCGGAAATCCCAATTGGATCACAATGACACCGCGGCAGGGGTTCTTTCAGCTGGGGCTTTTCGCCGTCGAAGAGTCCGAGAGAAAGCCTCATCGCCCCCGCCTGGGAAGCACGCCTGAAAAAAAGGGGATAGCCGGGAGATTCGAGAAGTTCGCCAGAAAGCATTCAGATACCCCTGGTATCGGGTTTTTGCGTGAAGCCCTTGTTCATGTGCATGAGCAGTTTAAGATCGCTCCTGATGAATTCATAGGTGAAATGGCAGACGGCATACTTGGTGACCACTATCCGGTGCCCGACCGGATGCTCACCTGCACTGAAAGAATAGTTCATAAGTACCTCGAGCAGGAAA
>JAUWAK010000151.1 GCA_030602105.1 Candidatus Aerophobota bacterium
GTCAATGGAAAACCAGTCCTTTATGCACAAGTAGAGGTGGAATATTATAATGAAGAAGAGGCAATACAACCTCCTGCCGATCCCTATATCACTCAGGTGCTCAAGACCGATAGGAATGGCGTGTTCTCCTATGCTATGCCATAAGCTTCTAATCAGTTTCGTTTTCTTAAGTTTGCTGTTACCAATGACAGCTTCCGTTGTCTTTGCTCACAAGGTAAATATTTTTGCATATATAGAAGGCGACACGGTATACACTGAAAGCTATTTCTCTAATGGAACTAAGGTGAAAGGTGGGGTAGTCCAGGTTTACGACAGCCAAGGAAGTAAATTGCTGGAAGGTAAAACCGATGAAAACGGGGAGTTTAATTTTGAGCTTCCCAAGACAGACGATCTAAGATTAGTTGTGGCTACCGCCATGGGCCATAGAAACTCATATACCCTCTCGGCAGGTGAACCAGGAGATATCACAGGGGCTAAGAAACTGCAAGAGCCTCACCCCAAAGAGTCCGAAGCCAAAGAGCTCACAGAGGTCCATTTAGACCAAATCAAAACAATCATAGACACCTCTCTTGATGAAAAGCTAAAGGCAATTATGAGAGAGCTTACCAGGATGCAGCAAAAACAGGTATCCTTCACGGAAGTGATAGGTGGAATTGGCTACATCTTCGGCATAATGGGGATCATTCTGTATTTTGTTAGCAAAAAAAGAGGGTAAGGGAAAGACATGCACCTACCTGAGATTGATAAATTCGCGCATCTTAAGTCACCTTTGCATTCATGGGATCCGAGAGTGAAAATAATTTCCATTTCTGTCTTAATCCTCTCTGTTGTGCTCCTCAAGGATCTGAGAGTAACTTTTCTTGGATTGGGCTTGGCAATCACTTTGGTCTTTTTGTCCAAAATTCCCTTCTCTTTTGTTTTCGTTCATCTAAGATGGGTTCTTTTCTTCATTGTTGCACTTTTTGTCATACTCTCCCTGACCGTTCCGGGCAGCACCTTGGTTGGACTATCTTTCTTGGGTGTCTCGCGGGAAGGCTTTGAACTCAGCCTTCTAATAAGCTTGAGGGCGATCAGCGCTGTCCTGCTCATATTTCCCATGCTAGGGACAACGAGGTTTGATTTGAGTCTCAAGGCCCTTCAGAAAATAAAGGTTCCCGATAAGCTCATTCAGCTCCTTATGTTCACCTACCGATACATCTTTCTTTTTCTGGATGAGCAAAAGAGGATATTTACCGCTGCCACATCCCGCGGTTGGGTAAGGAAAACAAATCTTTCTACCCTAAAAACCATGGGGAATTTGGTGGGAATGCTGTTGGTTAGAAGTTTTGACAGAACAGAACGCATCAGGGATGCTATGCTCTCCAGAGGCTATAGTGGTAGGCTAAAGACGCTGGATGACCTCACCCTTTGCTGGAAGGATTTTCTTAAGGGGGCTCTGGTTGTAACCGGAGCACTTATGCCACATCTTTTAGGATGGATGGGATGAGCAGGAT
The DNA here is from genome assembly GCA_030602105.1 of Candidatus Aerophobota bacterium. Lineage (GTDB taxonomy): Bacteria > Aerophobota > Aerophobia > Aerophobales > AE-B3A > SOJT01. Next base: position 1,494 of record JAUWAK010000151.1, read on the forward strand.
CATAAAGATAAGAAATCTTGAATATGTCTACCCAGACGGCACCAAGGCCCTTAAAGGAATAGATTTGGATGTCTTTAAAGAAGAGTCTGTTGGCCTCATAGGTCCCAATGGGGCAGGTAAGTCCACCCTTCTTCTCCATTTGAATGGGATTCTCAAGGCGGGACGGGGTTTGGTGGAAGTTCTGGGAATGAAGGTGAAAGAGAGGAATATCATAAAGGTGAGGCAGAGGGTAGCCATAGTCTTCCAGGAACCAGACGATCAGCTTTTTATGCCCACGGTTTTTGACGATGTTGCCTTTGGTCCAATAAACCTGGGCTATCCTGAAGAAAAAGTCAGGGTAAGTGTAAAAGAAGCACTAAAAGGCGTCAGGATGGAAAGTTATGAGAAAAGATGTTCTCATCATTTGAGTTTTGGGGAGAAGAAAAGGATTTCTCTAGCTACCGTCCTGTCAATGCAGCCGGAGATTCTAATCCTGGATGAGCCTACTAGCAATCTGGATCCTAGAGCAAGAAGACACTTAATAGAATTACTTAGAAGTTTTACCCTGACCAAGATAGTTGCTGGCCATGACCTGGAATTAATTCTGGGTATCTGCCAAAGGGTTGTTCTATTAGATGAAGGTAGAATAGTTGCTAATGGAGATGCGAGAAACGTTCTAAGCAATAAATCACTCATGGAATCCCACGGCCTGGAGCTACCTTTATCCCTTGGAGCATAGAGCCCGATAGCGACACCCTCCGCTGCAACTCCTCGAGCCGCCACTACCACCTTAACAAAAGTCCCCTGTCCTCGCAGCAGGTCATGACCTTTTTCCATTCCGTCCAACCTCTAAATCCTCTATCTTTCTCCTTCCTAAGTAGCAGTGACGGCGGGCTAGATTGCAACGCGAGGTCACCTGATTGTAGGGTTAGGCTAGCCTCAGGGGTTTGACAGTCTGCTTTCTTGCAGTAGAATATGTTAGGACTTCCTAATAAAGATAGGGTATCCTAATTAATGATGGGAAAAAGGGGAATGGTTACCGTCGTGGATCTGCCGACAGGCGAAAGGGGTGAAGTGATTGAACTGAGGGGTGGATGGGGCATGCACCGACATCTGTCTTCTCTAGGGATCCGACCAGGTAAGATCTTGCGTAAAATAACCACTCAGCCCATGGGGGGACCAATCATGGTGGAAGTAGCGGGAGCAAGAGTAGCCATCGGTCGAGGAATGGCCGCTAGGATAGTTATCAGGAAGATAGAGTCATGAAAATACTCTTGATGGGAAATCCTAATGTAGGCAAGAGCGTCATTTTCAACCGTCTGACCGGAATAAG
>JAUWAK010000082.1 GCA_030602105.1 Candidatus Aerophobota bacterium
CCGTCGACCTTTACCGTTGACCAGAGGAGGACGGCATCGGCACCGTGCTCGCCTCCTACAAAGCCAGTCACAGCAGTGATGGGGACGTCTAGCTGTTTGGAGAGCTCTGAGCAGAATCTCTGGCTTTCCAGGTTTGTCCCCGTGCTGATAACCCAATTGGCCCCGGAGAGCTTCTTAAAAAGAGTTCCCATAGCATCCACCGGGTTGGTAACAATGACGAATTTAGCTTCAGGATTCCTGGGGCCCAGGGCCTCTGCCAGTTCTTTTATCATCCTGGCATTCGCCGCTGTCAACTCTGTTCTATCCTTCATTTCCGGCGTACGTGGGAAACCTGCAGTTACCAAAACCATATCAGATCCCTCAACAGCTTCATTCCGATCATAGCCAAAGATTTTCATGGGAATTCGGGTACTGGCTATGGTATGTCGAATCTCCTCTGCCACAGCCTCTGCCAGACGGGGAACCACATCAACCAGGGTCAGCTTTTTTATCCAGAATTCATGGGCCAGTACGAGCAGAGTCATTCTCCCTACCCTTCCCGTACCTACCACTGCTAGATGCATGAAATGCACCCTCCATACACCAATCTAGATCCACAATTAAAGAGCCTTATCTTGCATGGTCTTTATAGCAGAAAAAGAGTGCCTCGTCAACGTGCTCCCTCTTTTGACGGGATAAACTCAGAGTCGCTTGAAAGAAAAAGAAAGACGCCAATTCTTTCAGCGTGTCAGCTTGATTTTGATCCAGCAATAGGATATAATGAGGCCGCGGATTATTTGCGGGAAATGAGGAGCGTCCCCCTAGAGAAGAAGGAACTATCTCTACAAGGAGGAGACCCGTCAAAGGAGACAAAGAACAATGATGAAAGATGAGACGCCTCCCAGAAAAAAAGGAGGGAAGAGGAGAAGCACGAAAGCAGATTCCAAAACTCCAGGGAAACAGGGGAAGGAAGAACTCGGTCGCCTCCGAGGACTCCTGATGCTGGGGACGTTGGGTCTCTTCGGGGGAGTGCTCTGGCTAGCCTATCAGAAAACAATCTCATCAATGAAGAAACCGAAGCCTGAGGTACCTCCTGAGGCCCCACCAGACAAGGACTCTGTGGAGGAGCTTGCGAAGCGTTTGAGGGAACTCCTTGCATCGCCTCCTTTGGAAGGAGAAGAGGAGATCAGGAGAATGAGACAGAAAGAAATGGTGGAAAAACTCCAATCCAGGATGAAGCCGGAAGACTGGCCTCGGGTACAAGAAATATTGAGCAAGCCCAAATCACCTCAGGAACCATAGTATTTTCTTTTCTTGAGTTCTTTCGGAAGATACCCCTGCTCCACCTTACCCCCAGGGAAGGCATGGGGATACTTGTAGTCTTTCCCGTAGCCCAACCTTTTCATTAAAGACGTCACGGGATTTCGAAGGTGAAGAGGCACCGGCAAGTTCAAGGTCTTTGCTACATCTTCCTTGGCCGCTAGAAGCCCTTGGTAAGATGCGTTGGACTTTGGGGCAGAGGCGAGGTAGGTGGCTGCCTGAGCCAGATTTATCTGGGCTTCGGGCATTCCAACAAATTCTACGGCCTGAGCTGCTGCCGTAGCTACTGACAGAGCCTGAGGGTCCGCATTCCCTACATCTTCAGAGGCGAAGACAATCATTCTCCGCGCAATAAACCGAGGGTCCTCCCCTGCTTCAACCATACGAGCCAACCAGTAAAGAGCAGCATCCGGATCAGATCCTCGCATAGATTTAATAAAGGCAGAGATGACATTGTAATGCTCCTCACCCGCCTTGTCATACAGCAAGGCCTTGCTCTGAAGAGCTGCCTCAGATGTCTTCAGGTCGATGTGACGGATACCTCGTGAGTTGGGCTCGGTTGTTTCAGTAGCTATCTCCACTGCATTCAATGCAACCCGGGCGTCCCCATTTGAGACATTAATAATTAGGTTCAAAGCCTCCGGGGCGATTTCTATTTTATGCTGACCCAAGCCGTTTTTCTTGTCTTTCATAGCCCGCTCAAGGATCCTGCGGACTTCTTCTGGGGTGAGTCTTTCCAGGGTGAAGATTCTGCTCCTGGAAAGAAGGGGCCCGATGACCTCAAAAGATGGATTCTCTGTAGTGGCACCGATTAGAATAACAGTTCCGTTTTCCACATAAGGTAAGAAGGCATCCTGTTGAGCTTTATTGAAGCGATGAATCTCATCCACAAAGAGGATGGTCTTTTGTCCATAAAGCTGGAGTCTAGTCTGAGCCTCCTTGACCACCCTTCTTACGTCTGCCACCCCGGCGGCTACCGCGGAGAACTGAACGAAGTGGGAATGAGTGCCGCGGGCAATAACTCGGGCCAGAGTGGTCTTTCCTGAGCCAGGGGGTCCCCAGAATATCAAAGAGGATAACCTGTCCTTATCCATCATTTTCCGCAGGATTTTGTCCTCTCCTACAATATGCTCTTGTCCCACAAATTCTTCCAGACTCTCTGGCCGAATACGGTCGGCTAAGGGACTCTGCTTTTCTACGCCTTTCTCCTCACCTCGAGCGAATAGATCCATCTCAAAATGTTCCTTGGCTTTTTCCTAGGGTAGTCTGTTGTTAGTTTGCCTCGCTATATCTATTTGGCATTAGTGCCAAATTCACTGTCCTTATAACATACTCTTGAGATATGTCAACTTCAGCCCCCGCCCGGAAATATTGACAGTTTTGCCGTTAATTGTAGGATAAGAAGAGCGGGGGAAGTAAGAGACCGTAAAGCACGAGGAGGTCCGAATGAAGGTAAATCGGTGGGAAAAAGAGCGCTTCAGGGAGGCAAACAAGAGCAGCTTGTTATTGGCAGGGATAATGGGTATCCTACTGGTGGTGCTGCTAGTGATTTATCTTTCCATACCCAGAGTTCCCAGCGGCCCAAGCCAAAGTAAGCCAGAACCAGAACCTATGGCTACAGGGACTGTCAGAGCGGTAAGGGAAAACTTTCGTCTCTCCCCCAATGGGACGAAGATCGGAGAATTAATTCAAGGAGCAGAACTCAAGGTTCTTGAAGATCGGGGAGCCTGGATCAAAGTCCAGGTGGAGGGATGGCTCTGGAAAGACTCAACTTCCCTATCGTCAAGTTAGCCTCCCACCCCTCAAAAGCCCTCTCTTTAAATGGTTCGTCTTGGTGACAGTGACAAAGTTGATGAAGCCCTCTCCCGCACCTTGAGAGAACGGGAAAAATAGCCTCTTTATTCATGTTTCCTCCTCGAGATTGGTCTCTTTGGCCAGGAGAGGGCATTGAGATAACCTACGTCTTCTTTCCCTCACTGGTTGGTGGTTCTTTCTTTTCGGCTTCTTTTGTCTCCTTCTTTTCCTCTTTGGGCCTTTCTTTTGGCTCTTCTTCCTTTTTTTTCTCCTCTTTTACCTCTTCCTCTCCCTTTTCCTCTATCTCTTTCTCTTCCTCCACCTTCTTGCTGCCACCCCAGGCTGAGAATACCATAATCAAAATACCAACTATGAGTCCATTAGTTAGATGAGGGATGGTATTTCCACTAATGCCAGGGGTCCATGCCGCAATAACCAGCCACACGCCAAGTGCTACGGTCACCCACATAGGGAGAATTTTTCTCAACCCGCTCCACACAGCCAGGATGATAACCACGATGCCCACCACGAAATCATCGATGGTGTTAAAGAGGGGGAAACGAGACAGGGAAACGCTGATTGCCGCGAGCCAGAGGCCTAACCCGAAACTGGTCCAACATTGCCACATGATCTATCACCTCCCTTCCTAGTTAGATCCGGACATTTTCTTTATGACTACATATATTACACATAAGTTCCCGTCTGGCAATAGGCTGGTGCTGACTTTGATGGGAGGATAGCCTATCCTTGCTCTATATCCTTCAACTCACCTTCCAGAATGTCGTCAGAAATTGCGCGGCTAATGAGGGTAATGTTTTCCGCTATATCAGCACCCAGGAGGAATATTTTGTCATAGACCATTCCTCGAATGATAGTTCGATAATCAGGAGGAAGATAAGCTATGCGGGTTTCGATAGCCTGTCTAATCTCACTGCCAAATTTGGGAACACTGAGCAGGGGAACACCGCCGCTGGCATCTCTTACTATCGAAAGAATGTAGACAATTCTTAAAAGTGGGTCTCTTAATGCTATTTCCCAGGCTAGCCTGTCTTCTTGCGTGACCTTTAGAATGTGCTTAGAGTAAGCCACCTGATTTCTGAAAAGGCCCTTTTGCTGCAGCAACTTAGTGACTTCGTACTCCTTGGCTATCATGGCCGTTTGGTAGAGAAGACTATTGGTATAACGTGGGGAAAATCTGTACTTGGTTGCAGCCTCCCTTAGCTCATCCGGCAGACTGACAAGATAAAATTCTATTGAACCATGCAAAACAGAGTGAGCTACTTGACGTTGGATCCCGGCCACAAAGACCTCTTTGGGGTATTGGCTAATCTGGTCAGAATAGATGGTAATTCTCGGTTTTCCCTTCCAGATGCTATGGGTGGCAAAGAAAGAAGTCTCACCACTCGATTTCTCATATATCCATATACTGACGGGGTCTCGTTTTGGAGATCCCAAACTCTCGTAGCTACCGTTAATGACACTGAGGAGCTCATCAACAGCTTCCTGGTCCACTTCACCAAACTTGCTCACGCAAATCCCGGGCATATTGCCTTCTCCGTACTAATACCTGATCGGCAATTCCATCTATTTTGCCTCCTGGCAAACCACGGGCTATATGTCAACTTCGTCTTTCGAGCTTCGCGAATTGAGCTATCTGACTCAGCGAGACCTCGTAACCCCTACCCTATTGCAAAACTTTCTGACGGGACAGAGACTGCATCTGGGTGAGAGAGGATGGCAAAGATTCTGGCCCAGTGTAACCAAGAGGTCATTAAATTCAATCCAGTACTCGGGGGAAAGTCTCTTCCTCAAGGCAAATTCCGTTTCTGGGGGACTTGAGGTCCTAACATAACCCCAGCGATTGGAGATGCGATGAACATGGGTGTCCACACAGATCCCTGGTTTTCTATAACCCAGGGTAACTACCAGGTTGGCCGTTTTTCTTCCCACTCCCTTGAAGTTTAATAGCTCGTCCACGTCATCGGGAACCTGCGAGTGATAACTCTTCACAATCCGCTCGGAGATGTCGAGTATAGTTCGGGCCTTGTTTCTATAGAATCCAACCGGATAAATAGCCTTCTCTATCCTCTCAGAGCTTAGTTTGAGCATGCCCCTTGGAGTATCAGCTAGCTCAAAAAGTCTTTTGGCCGCAGAATGTGTGGTCTCGTCCTTGGTCCGAAGACTCAAGATGCAGGAAATGAGAACTC
>JAUWAK010000028.1 GCA_030602105.1 Candidatus Aerophobota bacterium
CATGGTGGATAGCCGCCCCATCCCCAACTTGACTTCACTTGTAAGAGCTGTTATCATCCAGACCGTGTTAATAGAACGAATGAATCCCGAACCTTGGTGCTGACTGTGGAAACAAGAAGAATCGCCCAAGCTTCTGGGCAAGCCTCAGGGCTCGCCGGGATACCCGAGACGTCTGTTCAGAGCAGACAAGATATTTGAAGAAGGGAAGTGATTCACACATGAAAGTAGCAGTGGTAGGAGCAGGGGAAACAGGATTCCATATTGCTCAGAGCCTATCCAATGAGGGACACAGTGTAGTAGTCATTGACACTCAGGAAGAGACTCTTGAGCACGTGAGAAATTCCTTGGACGTCCTGGCAATTCTAGGGGATGGGTCCAGCCATAGGATCCTGGAGGAAGCGGGAGTTAAAGGGTCAGATTTTTTCGCCGCTGTTACCAACAATGACCGCGTTAACATCATAGCGGCCCTCTTAGCCAAAACGTACCAGGTTCCAAGAGCAGTGGTGCGAATTAGTGATCCTCAACAGCTAGACAATCCGGTCCTGCTGAAAGAGACGGGATTATACGCCGTATATCCTGAAAAAGTGGTAGCTGACAAGATCGCTCAGTTGATCGAGGTGCCTTTCGCCTCTCTCTCAGAAATATTTGCCGAGGGAAGAGTTCAGATGCTCAAATTGGAGGTAAAGAAGGGAGCGGCCCTCGAAGGAAAGAGATTAAGTGAACTGCAGAGGCTATCCTCCTGGATTCTGGTTGCTCTTTCAAGAGGAGGAGAACTCACCATTCCCCGGGGAGATACCCTGATTCAGGCAGGGGATTACGTCATCGGCTTGGGAATAAAAGAAGCTCTCAAAGAATTAGAAGAATTGGTGGGACCTTCGGAGCCGAGAACTAAAAGAGTAGTCATTCTGGGAGGAGGAAAAATAGGGTATTATCTTCTGAAAGAACTCTCTGGTCGAGGGATTTCCCTTCGCCTTATCGAAACTTCGCCACAAAGATCCCTGGAGTTGGCACAGGAGTTGTCTAACGTGCTGGTATTTAAGGGCGATGGTACCAGCGGAGAAGTTCTCAGGGAAGCGGGGATCGAGGATGCTGACTATTTTGTCGCCCTAACCCGCGATGATGAGATCAACATACTGGCTTCCCTTTGCGCTAAGAATTTGGGCTGCAAGAAAGTCGTCATTCTCTCAAGAAAAATGGATTACACTCCAATAGTACAGAGAGTGGGGATCGACGTGGCTATCAGTCCCCCGCTCGCAGCCGCCAGTGAAATAATGCGCCATATTCGAGCAGAAAGAGTACTGTCTCTATCCCTTCTAGAGGGAGGTAAAGGAGAAATTCTGGAAGTTATGGTCAAGGAGACCTCCCGCATTGCCGGAAAACCCCTTCGAGATACCCCCTTTCCTGAGGGGGCTCTGATAGCAGCCGTCGTCAGGGACCGTAAGATCATCATTCCTCGGGGAGACACCATCGTTGCTCCCAATGACCGAGTAATCGTTTTCATGTTACCAGAGGCAACGAAAAAAGTAGAAAGGCTCTTCGGCTAGATTAACCTCCCAAGATGAATCCCAAGGTAGTTTTCTATTCGGTGGGAAAACTGACAAAGTTCCTGGGTGCCTTGATGGGTATACCCTGCGTTCTATCTCTGGTTTACAGAGAGCCGGATTTTTTTCCACTTGCTATCGCGGCAACCGTAACGCTCCTCAGCGGATATTTAATAGAAAGGCTTTGTTCTCGAGCCAAAGATGAGGAGATTAGGCACAGAGAAGCATTTGCCATTGTAAGCTTGGGGTGGGCAATAGTGGCGCTCTTCGGGTCCATCCCCTTTCTCTTAGCAGGAACTTTCTCCAGCTTCATCGATGCTTACTTCGAAAGTATGTCCGGGTTTACCACTACCGGAGCGACGGTTCTTACCAATATTGAGTCTCAACCCCACGGTATTCTTTTCTGGAGGAGCTTTACTCAATGGCTGGGAGGAATGGGTATCATTGTCCTGGGCATAGCTGTCCTTCCCAAGCTTACCGTGGGAGGAATGCAACTTCTGGCAGCAGAATCTCCCGGACCTTCACCGGAAAGACTAAAGCCTCGCATCGCGGAAACAGCGAAAATCATGTGGGGAATTTACCTTCTTTTCTCCTTTAGCGAGGTTGTTCTCCTAAAACTCGTTGGACTATCCCTCTTTGATTCTGTCATCCACATGTTCAGTACCATGCCTACGGGAGGATTCTCCTCTCACACTTCGAATATCGGTTTTTTTGACCAGGCTAAGGTAGAAACCATTATCACCTGCTTTATGTTTTTGGCCGGAGGTAACTTTGCTCTGTACTATTATTTCCTCAAAGGAAACCCAAGGAGACTATTTAGAGACAGCGAATTTAGATTCTATGGTTTTGTGGTGATTGCTGCTATCATTCTGGTAACTCTCAATCTGTGGGGTGGGACCTATAAATCTGTATGGTCCTCTTTTAGGTACGCGGCCTTTCAAGTGGTTTCCATAAATACTACCACGGGATTTACTACCCAGGATTTTGACCTCTGGCCGCCTCTGTCCCGGGGCATCCTTCTTCTCCTCATGTTCATAGGGGGCTGTGCTGGGTCCACGGGAGGAGCTATGAAGAACGTAAGAATACTCATCCTCCTAAAAAAGGGTTACCAGGAACTGGTGCGTCTTGTACGCCCCAGGGCGGTTATCCCGGTAAAACTGGGAGATAGGCCCGTAGAAGAAGCAGTAATCGCTGGGATCACAGGATTTTTCATCCTGTACATTCTTCTCTTTCTCGTCTCCTCCCTCATCCTTATGAAACTAGGAGTTGATATGATAAGTTCGGTGGCGGCTACGGCAGCTACCATCGGAAATGTTGGACCGGGTCTTGGATTAGTAGGGGCCTCCAGAAACTATGCCTTCCTCCCCCCGGTAGCAAAGGGAATTCTCAGTCTCAACATGCTCCTGGGCCGTCTGGAGATCTATACGGTGCTGGTCCTTTTGCTCCCCGCCACCTGGAGGAAGTGAGACCTGCTTGACCTGAGATATGCAAGTGCTACTATGGAAAGACTGTGGATCTCAAGGAGAACTCAAGACCTGCCAATGTGAAGCATCTCTCTTTGAATCCCTTGGAAACCACCTAGGCAATGAGCCGGGATGGCGGAAGTGGTAGACGCGCATGGTTGAGGGCCATGTGGACATAAAGTTCATGGGGGTTCAAATCCCCCTCCCGGCACCATCCTCCCACACTTTAAGTTCCTAAAACAAGCCTCAAGAGTTTCAAGTCTTTCCCGAGACGAGAAGACGAGCAGAAGGAATCAGAAGCTTCCATGTAGCGACGACGGGGAACAGTCCCGAGGTATTCTTGACAGGCAGATTAGGATATTGTAAGTTATCAACCTACTCCAGACAAAGAGGATAGCTTTGAAAGAGTGCATCTTCTCCAAGGTGGCCGGATCTCAAATTATGAGCATCAAACCGTATAAGCCGGGCAGGTCTTTAGAGGAAGTCAAGAGGGAATTTGGGTTGAAAAGAATCATTAAGCTTGCCTCCAATGAGAATCCTCTCGGTCCATCGGCCAAGGCGATTCAAGCTATCAGGGACTGTACCTCCCAGATTTACTTTTATCCTGACGGAGCCGGGCAAAAGCTGAGAGGAGCCCTATCTCGAAAACTATCAATGGACTGCGAAAACATAATTTTGGGCAACGGTTCCGATGAAATTCTCTCCATAATTGCCCGAGTTCTCCTCCATCAGGGGGACGAGGCAATAATGGCCACTCCTTCGTTCTTAATGTATGAGATAGGCGCAAATCTCAGTCAGGCCAAAATCGTGTCCGTCCCGCTAAATAACTTCAGGATTGATTTGGACAAGATGCTTGGTGCCGTCACGCCAAAGACACGGGTAGTCTTCGTAGCCAATCCCAACAATCCTACAGGAACCATAGTAAAAAACGAGGAAGTAGAGACATTCGTAGGTCAGCTCCCTGAGGGCATACTAGCCGTTTTTGACGAAGCCTATTATGAATATGTGGAGGCAGAGGACTTTCCGCAAACCCTGGATTTAATCAGAAACCGTCCAAATATCATCGTTCTTCGCACTTTCTCAAAAATCTATGGTCTGGCAGGTCTTCGAATTGGCTATGGAGTTGCTGCAAGGGAAATCGTTGATATACTTAACAGAGCGCGCTCGCCCTTCAATGTCAATTTTCTTGCTCAGGTAGCCGCTCTAGCCAGTCTTACCGATGAAGAGCAGGTGCGAAGAAGCAGACAACTAGTAAGGGAAGAAAAGAGGTTTTTCTACTCGCATCTCAGGAGACTGGGACTTTTCTTTGTTCCCACGGAGGCTAATTTCATCCTCATTGAGGTAGGAAAGAAAGCAAAGCAGGTTGAACATAGACTTCTCGAGAAAGGAGTAATCGTCAGGGGAATGCAGGCTTACGACCTGCCGGAGTTTATGAGGGTGACTATTGGGACAAGGGAACAAAATGAAGAGTTTATGCGGGAACTCGAAACAACTCTCTCTTCTTAGTCGAAAACGTGTAGTCATTACTATCGACGGACCCGCCGCTTCGGGGAAGAGCACCGCAGCCCGTCTTCTAGCAAAAAAACTGGGGTATCTTTACCTTGATACCGGGACTATGTACAGGGCCTTGACATGGAAGGCTTTAAGAGATAAAGTAGACATCAAAAATCCCAAAGCCCTATCAGATCTAGCAAGAAACACCCGAATTTTCCTAAAACCTGAATCAGATTTGAACATTCGGATCTACCTGGATGGTAAGGACGTAACCTCATCTATTCGCTCCCCTGAGGTGAATAACTATGTCTCTCTGGTTTCAGCCGCAGGAGGACTAAGGGAAGTAATGGTGGCTCAGCAAAGAGAAATTGCCAACCGGGGAAGCCTAATTGCTGAAGGTAGAGATATGGGGACGGTCGTCTTTCCCGAAGCAGATGTCAAGATCTTCCTCGAGGCTTCGTTCCAGGAAAGAGCAAAAAGAAGATGGAAGGAAAACAAAGAAAAAGGCTTATCCATAACCAGGGAGGAGGTAGAGACTGAACTTGCCAATCGAGACCGCATAGATAGCCAGAGAAAAATCTCCCCTCTCAAGAGAGCCAAGGGGGCTCTCGTCATTGATAACAGTCATATGGACATACCCCAGACAGTGGAAAAAATGTGGGAGATAGTTACGAAAAAAATGAAATGTTAATGGAACTAGTGCCCTGGAGCAAGGCTATCTTGTGTTCAAAGAACAGGAAGAATGAAAGAAACCCCTCTCTGGTATTATTTCTTATGGGGGCTCACCCTCATAATCTTTAAGGTATCTTTCAAGATCAAAATTAGAGGCAAAGGGAACATCCCCTCAAAAGGACCGGCAGTTGTTGCCAGTAATCATCTGAGCTATCTCGATCCCATTGTGCTAGGCCTCATTACACCAAGAAGGATGAACTTCATAGCCAAAGAGGAGCTCTTTGGGAATTCCCTCTTTCGCGCGCTCATTACTCAATTGGGAGCTTTTCCCCTGAAGCGGGAAAGGTTCGACCGAGCAGGCTACGAGAGAGCTCTGGCTATCCTGAGAGAAGGGGGCATTCTCATTCTTTTTCCGGAAGGAACGCGCGCACAACATGGAAAACCGGGACACCTAAGACAGGGTGCTGTTAGAATAGCTCTTAGAGCGGGAGTGCCTCTGGTTCCGATAGTTATTGCAGGTACGGACAGCATTCTGCCCAGAGGGAAAAGAACTATAAGGTTAGGGAAAATAAGAGTAGAGGTAGGAAAGCCTCTAGCAGCCGTGAAACTGGATAAGACTCAGGATTCGAGAAGAGAAACTGATGAGCTGCTTGGTTCTTTGAAAAGAGGAATGAAAAAACTGCGTGATGAGTTATGCAAGAAATAGCGATCTCTTTGTGATCTTGTTGGAGAAGATTCATGGATGTTTTTCTGACAGAAGAGATTGGATTCTGTTTCGGGGTAAGAAGAGCTCTAGCATTGGTGAGCGATGAGCTTAAGAGGGGAAATCACATCTACACCCTGGGAGATTTGATTCATAATACTGGAGTGGTAGAGAGCCTCAGGAAAAAAGGAGTTATCCCCATTTCTTCTCTCTCCCAAATAAGCAAGGGAACAGTAATTATCAGATCTCACGGGGCCAGTCCCTCCCTAATAAAGGAGGGAAGAAGGAAAGGATTGAAAATCCTCGATGCTACTTGCCCTTACGTCTTAAGGGTGCAAAACATAGCTCGATATTTTTCCATGAAATCCTATCAGGTCATAATCATTGGCCTGGCTACTCATCCTGAAGTGAAGGCAGTAATAGAGAATGTGAACAAGAGGCGCGCTTATGTGGTTAAGAACCCCCAGGAAGCGACAAGAATACCCTTTGCCTCAAAGATAGGCGTCGTTGCGCAAACCACGGAGAGTATTGACAACTTTGAGAAGATTGTGAAGAATTTGGTACAGAAGGGACGAGAAATCAGAATTTTTAACACTATATGCAAGGTCATTCGAGAAAGACAGGAGAATACAAAAAGACTGGCCAAGAAGGTTGAAGCAATGATAGTGGTGGGTGGACATAATAGCTCCAATACCTACCAACTGGTTAAACTGTGTAAATTGTTGAAGGTCAAGACTTACTTTGTAGAAACTAGAAAAGATCTACAAATTCGCGAGCTGAAGCATCTTAAGAAAGTGGGCCTGGTTGGAGGAACTTCCACTCCTATGAGGGCTCTTGAGGAGATAAGAGATTTCCTTCTATCCATAAACTAAAGCGAGGTCCAAGAGATGGGGCAAGAAGTGACCAAATCCAAGGAAGAAAGAATTCTGGACAAGGCTGCCGACAAAGTGATAAGAGTTGATCTGGACAAAGAGGCCAAGAAAGAGAAGAATGACTTTACTGAGCTAGTTGAGGCATATAAGAATTTCCAGCCTCCGAAGCAGGGAGACGTCATAGACACCAAGGTTGTGCAGATAACTAATGACGGAATCCTACTGGATATGGGCACCAAAAGTGAAGGTTTTATGCCTTGCCAAGAATTCTCCCAAAAAGAAGGCAAGAAACCCGAAGTGGGAGACCAGTTCAAGAGTTACATTTCAGGAAAAGATAAGAATGGACAGTTTCTGCTGTCCAAAAAAGAAGCGGATCTGCATCTGAGCTGGGCCAAATTCGAAGCAGCATTTGAGGAAGGCAAAAACATACAAGTGAAAGTGGAGAAAGTAGTCAAAGGAGGGCTTCTGGCTAGCTTGGGTGCGGTCAAAGCTTTTATTCCTGCCTCACACGTGAGCTTGCAGAAAGAAAACAATCTAGAAAGATTCGTCGGGAGAAATCTAACCGTGAGGATAATCGAACTGAAAAAGAGGTCAAATAATGTAGTTTTGTCTCACAAATTCGTACTCCTGGAAGAAAGAGAAAAGAGAAAAGAGAAGACCTTGGCCGGCCTGGAAGAAGGAAAGACAGTAATGGGGAAGGTAAGTTCCATAACCAAATTTGGCGTCTTTGTCGATCTAGGAGGAATCGATGGACTAATCTATCCGGAAAGCCTCTCGTGGGGATGGGTTAATGATCCCTATGAGGTTGTTTCGGTTGGTCAGAAAATAAGGGTGCGAGTTCTAAAACTGGACAGAGAAAAGAGAAAGATTTCTTTGGGCCTAAAACAAACAAAACCTGATCCCTGGACTCTGGCAGAGGAGAAATATCGGATAGGTTCAAATGTTGTGGGAAAAGTTACCCATCTCACTAACTTTGGCGCTTTTATAGAAATCGAGGAGGGGTTGGAAGGACTGCTTCATGTCTCTGATATTTCCTGGGATAGGCGTATAGCCCACCCCAAAGAGGTTCTGGTGAAAGGAAAAAAAGCGGAGGTAAAGATACTGGACATTGACGTCAAAAAGAAAAGGATTTCCCTGGGTCTAAAGCAAACAGAGCCTGATCCTTGGAAAAAGCTCTTGGGGGAATACGGGGTGGGAGACAAAGTCTCCGGTAGGGTAGAACAGATCACTAATTTTGGCGTTTTTGTCAATTTGGCTCCTGGAGTCGATGGATTCATTCATATCTCCGAATTGGATAAGGAATATACCTCGCATCCGGGAACCGTTACTTCCGTAGGTAGTCAAATAGAAGCAAGAATCGTGGAAATTGACACACAGAAGAGACGAATTAGATTAAGCATCCGTCAATTAAGAGAAACGGAGAACAGAGAAGAGACAGGTTACGTCTCCCCAAAAGAGGATGAAGTAGTCATCGGAGATTTTGTTGAGGAGAAGATAAAAGAGAAGCTCAAAGGGAATTTTGGAAAATAGAATGGTCTATTTTTTTCTCGCCATAGCGGTGGGTTATCTTCTGGGTTCCATCCCGTCGGGGTACCTGGTAGGAAAGGCGGCCAGGGGAATAGACATTAGAAGCTTTGGTAGCAGAAACATTGGGATGGCTAACGTCCAACGTATTCTAGGTTCAAGTCCCGCCCTCCTGGTACTGGGGGCAGATATGGGAAAGGGAGCTCTGTCCGTTTATCTGGGCACCTTTATCGCCTCTCTCGGACACATGAGCCCCCAGGTGATGGGGGGGATGGCGGGGGTCACATCCATTATTGGACACAACTGGCCTGTTTTTCTGAAATTCAAGGGGGGGAAGGGAGTGGCAACCTCAGCCGGTGTTTTCCTCAGTCTCACCCCATTTCCTCTCATACTCTCAGCCCTGGTTATGGCTGCGGCGGTGGGATTCACTCGCTATATCTCCCTGGGGTCAATCACAGCAGCAGCAGCCCTCCCTTTCTTCATCTGGATCTGGACGAAGGAGGTATCTTTTTATCTAATTCTGAGCGCCTTAGCCGCCTTTCTTATTTTCCTGAGGCATCGATCGAACTTGGGTCGCTTGCTGAGGGGAGAGGAAAGGAGATTGGGAGAAAGAGTGAAGGTAGGTACCAATCAGAGGTAGGTACCTTTGCGAGCTTGTCTAAAATGGTGGAAAAGCTATTATCCCATAAAGGAGGGGGAAAATGAACAAAGCAGAACTGGTGGAGGAGGTAGTCAGTCGAACCGGGCTCACCAAGAAGGCCGCGAGGGAAACGGTAGACACAATAACCTCAGCAATTACCGACTCCCTGGCCAGAGGGGAAAAGGTGACTTTGGTAGGTTTCGGAAGTTTCAAGGTAAGAAAGAGAAATGCCCGTCGCGGAAGGAATCCTCAGACCGGTAAAGAAATTCAGATTCCGGCTAAAGACGTTCCCAAGTTCGAGCCAGGCAAAAATCTGAAAGAAGCGGTGGCCTAAGAAATTCTTTTCGGGAGGTAGGAGAAATTTCTTCCTCTGCCTCCCGAAACTATGAGTACGGAATCTTCAGTGACTGGGGCTCAAAAGAGAAAGACAGGGCTAACCTCGGTTCGGAAAAGGGGAGAGATTTGAAAAAAGAACTCACGCCAGGCAGAGTTCCTGACAAGCATTTTTTCTCTATAGGAGAGGTAAGCGAAATTGCTCAGCTGGCTCCGTCGGTTTTGCGTTTCTGGGAAAAACATTTCAGACAGCTTTCTCCTCGAAAAAGTAGAGGCGGACACAGAAGATATCAAAAGAAAGATTTGGAATTGATCTTGAAGATAAAAGATCTTCTCCACAATAGAAAATTCACCATCCAGGGAGCTCAAAAGAAGATAAGCAATCTGGATAAACAAAGAGAAATTGACCCTAACCTTTTAAAAAAGGAACTCCAGGAACTCCTGGAGGTACTGGACTAATCCTTCAGGTTCTTGTGGCTAGTCGGGGCGTAGCGCAGCCTGGTTTAGCGCACTTGCATGGGGCGCAAGAGGTCACCGGTTCGAATCCGGTCGCCCCGACCATCTCCTTCTTAAGGGAAGCGGAATTCTAATGAAAAAAGAGCGCATTCTCAGTGGTATGAGGCCGTCAGGGAAACTACATCTGGGAAACTACCTGGGGGCTCTGTCGGACTGGGTTAAACAGCAGGAAAAATATGAGTGTTTTTTCATGATTGCTGATTGGCACGCTCTTACCGATAGAACAGACACACGCCAAATTCACCAAGATACGCAAGATATGCTTATAGACTGGCTTGCCGCCGGCCTTAGTCCTCAAGAATCTACCCTTTTTCTTCAATCTCAGATTCCTGAACATGCTGAGCTTCATCTCATTCTTTCTATGATTACCCCTGTCTCTTGGCTGGAAAGATGTCCTACCTATAAGGAAAAACTGGAAATAGGACAGGAAAACAATTATGGCCTGTTGGGCTATCCGGTTTTGCAGACAGCCGATATTCTTATGTATAAGGCCAGTAAGGTTCCGGTGGGAGAAGACCAACTGCCCCATCTGGAACTCTCCCGGGAAATAGCTCGCAGATTCAACTATCTCTATGGAAATATCTTCCCCGAACCTGAACCTCTCCGCTATGACGCTGTCAAAGTTTTGGGACTGGATGGAAAGAAAAAAATGAGCAAATCCTACAGTAACGAGATCGCCCTATCTGAAGAGCCCCGTCTTATTGAGAAAAAAGTCCTTGGGATGTTCACTGATCCCAGAAAGATCTATTTGAAAGATCCAGGACATCCTGAGGAATGCAATGTGTATAGTTACCACCGAATTTTTGGACCTTCCTGGGGCAAAGATCTTGATGGCATCTTTCAGGACTGCCGAGAAGGCAGGCTTCCCTGCACTCGATGCAAGAAGGATCTTGCTCAGGTGCTAATCAAGGCTCTTGCGCCATTCCGTGAGAGAAGGAAAGAGCTTGAGGCTAATCCCTCGGAGCTCGAGAAAATTCTGGCGGAAGGGAAAAAAGCGGCTAGTGAGGTAGCCAGGGCTACTTCGGATGAAGTAAGAAAAGCCATGCACATCTCATCGGCTCAAGGATAGTAGCGAATGCACCAATACAGCAGGTGGCTACTGTTGTTTATTCTGGGGTTGGTAGGCTTAGCCATCTGGGCTGTCTATCCTCCAGCGGATAAGATCAAGCTCGGATTGGATCTAAAGGGTGGAATTCATCTTGTTCTGGAGGCAGATACCAGCAAACTAGAATCCTCCCAGGATCTGAAGGATGCAGTCAATGTGGCTCTAGAAATTATTAGAAATCGGGTTGACCAATTTGGGGTTAGCGAGCCTACCATCACCCGCCAGGGAACTGGTAGAATAACAGTAGATTTGGCAGGAATAGAGGACCCACAGAGAGCGGTAGATCTAATAGGAAAGACGGCCCTTCTTGAGTTTAAATTGGTGGACGAAAAAGGAGACCTCAAGAAGGCTCTGGAAGGTGAGATCCCCGCCGATGATGAGATACTCTACAAGTATGCTGATGGGAAGCCTCAGCCCTACCTCATCAAAAGAGAGACCCTTATTTCAGGCAGGTATATTAAGGATGCTCGGCTAGAGATTGACAGTTGGGGACAGCCTTATGTAGGCTTAGATTTTGACTCTGAAGGAGCCGAGATATTTGCTGAGATTACTGGAAGACACGTTGGAGAAAGATTAGCTATAATCCTCGACAATGTGGTCAAATCTGCACCAGTGATAAAAACCCGGATTCCGGAAGGGAAAGCCGTTATCGAGGGAAGATTCAGTATGGATGAGGCTAACGAGCTACGAATAGTTCTGAAG
>JAUWAK010000103.1 GCA_030602105.1 Candidatus Aerophobota bacterium
CCTGTAAGCTTTTCCATAGTTTTACCTCCGTAGCTTAGATTAGTACAAATAACAGAGAGACTCCTCCCAGTGCCCAACAGTAATAGGAAAACCAGGAGAGTCTTCTTCCCAGAAGGGCCTTCTTGAGGACCACAAGGGAAAACAATCCCACCAGGAAAGCTGCTATAGCTCCTGTCAACCAGGGAAGAGGCTCACCGGGAAGACTTTGCTCCAAGACCGCACGCTTTGTCTCTATGAAAAGAGCTCCCAGAATGGCAGGAATAGAAAGGAGGAAAGAGTAGCGAAAGGCGAATTCCTTGCTGACTCCTCGAAAAAGCCCTGCTGAGATGGTAGCCCCAGAGCGAGAGATCCCCGGCAAGATGGCTGCTGCTTGCATTACTCCTATGAGGAGAGTATCCACAATTCCTACTTTCTCTATTCCCTTGTTGGAGCGGCGAGCTCTCTCGCTAGTCCAGAGAAGAGTCCCGGTGACCAGGAGAAGCAAAGAGGCCAGGGGAACATTGGCAAACAAGTTCTCTACTATCCCTCTGAAGAGCCCCCCTACCAGAGCAATAGGTACGCTTCCCAGGAGGATAAGATAGAAGAGCTTGCGCTGCAGGATTTGTTGAGGCTCTTTTTGAGTGAACCTCGCAAGAGATACGACTATGCCAATAATATCCTGCCGGAAATAGAAGAGAACGGCAGCCAGTGTGGCGGTGTGCAGGACAATGTTAAAGAGAAGCAGGGGGTGTTTGAGTCCCAGATAGTGTTGCACAATAACCAGATGGCCAGAGCTGCTGACCGGAAGAAATTCAGTTAGTCCCTGCAGAAGACCCAGGATTGTACCTTGAACTAAGGTCATAGGGGTGCATTCCTCTTTTCCTTACAGATCCCTCTCTCTGAATTCTTGACAAATTCGCATAAATGGCGAATCTCAGGGATCGGTTCAAGCTCGTTTTCCATTTGTTTTATGGCCTGGGAGGTGTTGAGGCCCGATCGAAAAAGAATCTTATAGGCTCTTTCCAGAAGCTCTCTTTTCTTGGGAGAAAAATTAGCCCGACGCAGTCCCACAGTGTTAAGTCCCCAAAGAGTAGCGGGATGACCGTCCACTCTCGTATACGGAGGAACATCCTTGATGACTTTAGAGCATCCTCCAATGATAGAGTAAGTACCCACCTTGACGTATTGGTGTATGGCTGAAAGGCCACCAACCATGACCTTTTTCTCCAAAGTGACGTACCCAGCCAGGGTACCCATGTTGGCAACTACCACTCCATCTTCTACCGTGCAGTTGTGGGCAATGTGGGAGTAGGCCATCAAAAAAATTTCGCTGCCTATTCTGGTCGTGCTCTCAGCCTTGCTACCCCGGTGAATAGTGCTGTATTCTCGAATGAGATTTCCATCTCCAATCTCCACAAAGCTCCTTTTCCCTTCAAAGTTGGTATCCTGGGGCGGAGCCCCTATAATCACACCCTTACCAATGGTACATCTTTTGCCGACCCTGACCCAGCCTTCTATTAGCACCTGAGGACCGATGATGGTTCCTTTTCCTATTCTTACCTCGCCACCGATTATGGAGTAGGGACCCACTTCAACTTGATCGTCCAACTCGCACTTTGGATCAACCAGAGCTGTAGGATGAACAGAAGTACTCATTCTCCATTCCCACCGGGTAGAATCTTTAGCCTTTCCAGGATTGTATCCCCCCACCTGAGATGATGCGCCAGATCAAATATGGATTTGATCTCTTCCTCATCCAGGTATTTAGCTATTTCAGAATCTTTTCTCACCAGCTCCTCAAAATCTCTATTCTCCTCCCAGGACTTCATAGCACATCGCTGCACCATCTGGTAAGCCTTCTCGCGGGAGAGCCCTTTTTTTACCAGTTTCAGGAGAACGCCTTCAGAAAATATGAGACCTCCGGACCTCTGTAGATTTACTTTCATATTCTCCTCATAAACGGAAAGGCCACCCAGGATCTGGATGAACTTTTCCAACATGTAATCAACCAGGATAGTGGTGTCAGGGACAATTACCCTTTCCACGGAGGAGTGAGAAATATCTCTTTCTCCCCAGAGGGAAACATTCTCCAGAGCTGCCTGAGTGTTACTTCTTACCAGACGCGCCAGCCCACAAATTCGCTCGCAGAGTATAGGATTGCGCTTATGGGGCATGGCTGATGAGCCTTTCTGACCCCTGGTAAATGGCTCTTCCAGTTCCCTGGTCTCGGTTCGCTGCAGCAATCGAATCTCCAGGGCAAATCTATCCAAAGAAGAGGCAATGAGGGCTAAGGTAGAAAGGTAGTAAGCATGGCGATCTCGCGAGATGATTTGAGTGGATACCGGAGCAGGAACGAGATCCAGTTTCTCACACACATACTCCTCCACCCGGGGATTAAGATAAGCATAGGTTCCTACCGCTCCCGAGATTTTACCGCAGGCAATTTCTTTGGTAGCCTGTCTCATTCGCTCAAGATTGCGGGTGGTTTCCTCAAACCACAGGGCAAATTTCAGGCCCAGTGTCGTGGGTTCTGCGTGGACTCCGTGGGTTCTCCCCACCATGGGGATATCTTTGTATTGGCATGCCTTTTTCTTCAGGAGGCCAGCTAACTTTGCCAGATCCTCCATAATGATTTCTCCCGCCCTTTTCATCTGCAACGCCAGGGTTGTGTCCAGGATATCGGAAGAAGTCAGTCCCAGATGGACATAGCGAGCCTCCGGACCAATGGACTCAGCCAGATTGGTAAGGAAGGCGAGGACATCATGCTTTACTTCCTTCTCGATTTCTTTTATCCTAACAATGTCAAATTTGGCCCTTTCTTTTATCCTGGCCACAGCATCCTTGGGAATCTCTCCTAGCTCTGCCCAGGCTTCGCAGGCAAGAACCTCAATCTTGAGCCATAAGGCAAACTTTTCCTCTTCTTTCCATATCTTCCCCATACGGGGAAGGGTGTAGCGTGAAATCATGATCGGGCCCCCTTGCCTCTCGAGTTTACCTTGAGAATGCTTATGGTCCTAACAGATTTTATTTTTCTTCTTTCTGGCTCTTTCTTAATCGGGCCAATGTCTTCAAGGGAAGGCCCCATATTTCTATAAATCCCTTGGAGGCCTTCTGATCGAAGATATCTTCCCGACTGTAGGTGGCCAGTCTTTTCTCATAGAGCGAATAGGGAGACTTTCTTCCCACTACCTGGCAGGTGCCTTTGTAAAGTCTTACCCTCACTCTTCCGGTGACGAATTTTTGAGTCTCATCTACGAAGCTGTCCAGAGCCTGACGAAGAGGAGAAAGCCATAGGCCATTGTAGACCAGTTCCGCGTACCTGGAAGAGATGATGCCCTTGAAATGAAGAGTGTCCTTATCCAGGTTGAGTTTCTCCAGTTCGTGGTGAGCCGCATGAAGGACAGTTGCCGCAGGAGCCTCATAGATTTCCCGAGACTTTATGCCCACTAATCTGTTTTCCACCATGTCTACTCTTCCCACCCCATTCTCTCCTCCTCTCTTGTTCAGCTCTTCGATGAGGAGGTGCGGGGGCAAGGCCCTACCATTCAACTTGACAGGGACTCCCTCCCGGAATTCAATCTCCATATATGTTGCTTTGTTGGGAGCGTCCTCAGGGGAAGAGGTTATCTGGTAGGCATCAGGCGGAGGTTCTCTCCAGGGATCTTCCAGAGTGCCGCATTCGATACTCACCCCCCAGAGGTTTCTATCTATAGAATAGGGCTTCTCCTTTGTGATCTCAACCGGGATGTTGTTCTTTTGGGCGTACCTTATCTCTTCCTCCCGGGATCGAAGCTCCCACTCCCTCACCGGAGCCAGAATGATGAGCTCTGGACTTAAAGCCTTGGCGGTCAGCTCAAACCTCACCTGGTCATTCCCCTTACCGGTGCATCCGTGAGCAATGGCCTCTGCTCCTTCCTCACTCGCTATCCTTACCAGTCCTTTAGTGATGAGGGGTCTGGCCAGGGCGGTAGCTAGAGGGTATCTCTCCTCATACAGGGCCCCGGCCTTAAGGGCCGGAAAAATGTAATCGTTGCAGAATTCCTCCCTCACATCTTCCACATAAGCCTTGGATGCTCCTGTTCTTTTGGCCTTCTCCTTGATGGAATCTATCCGCTCCCCCTGTCCTAAGTTGGCGGTATAAGTAATTACCTCAGCCTTGTACTTCTCTTTAAGATAGAAGAG
>JAUWAK010000010.1 GCA_030602105.1 Candidatus Aerophobota bacterium
GAAGAATCGGCAAAGGGGAAAGAAGACTACGCCAGATTTACGGCCCCCATACCTAATTTCAAAGAGAAGGTTTACTACCACAGAATGCGGGCAGATGAGGACGGCTTGGTAAGATGTGCCCTTGTGAATGAGAATATAGAAGGGGAAGGGTTTGGAGTATATCTCCGTTACAAACTTGACCAGCTGCCCAATTTTATTCAGTGGAAGATGATGGGTGAGGGAGAATATGTAGTGGGGATGGAACCGGCCAACTGCCAGGTAGAGGGAAGAGTGAAAGAGAAGGAACGGAGAACTCTTCAAATGCTTAAACCTGGTGAGACCCAGGATTTTTCTTTAGAAGTGGGTGTACTTCGGGAAGCATCTGAGATAGAGGAATTTGAGAGAAAGCTCGAGTCCTCGAAAAAAAAGTAGTAACTAGAAAAAAGTGGCGATCGGGAAAATCCGTAACCTATTCTTTTTACAGCTCACCCTGGATGGCTTTGTCGAACATCTTCTCCAAATCTTCGAGAGTTACCCGACGGGGATTTCCCACTAGAATACGCTGGATTTTGAGTGTTTCCTCAGCAAGATGAGGGGCGTCTTCTTCCCTGCATCCAAATTCCTTGAGGCTTTTCGGTATTCCTATGTCCAGAGCCAGTTCCCTTGCCGCCAAAGCAGCTTTTTTGGCCGCCTCTTTGAGAGAAAGCCCCTCAATATCCTCACCCAGAAGTTCTGCAATGTGAGCAAACTTGGGAGCATCACCAGCGGCATTAAACTGCATCACATAAGGCAGGAGCAGAGCATTAGTCACACCATGAGCAGTGTGAAACCTTCCTCCTACAGGATAAGCCATAGCGTGAACTGCAGTTAGACCAGCATTGCTAAAAGCAATCCCCGCCAAAAGTGAAGCCAGACTCATTCCCTTCCTTGCCTCTATATCATAGCCATTGTTCACTGCTCTGCGCAAATATTTGCCAGCAAGCTCAATAGCTTCTATGACGCAAATATCAGTAAGAGGGGTTGCCCCATTATATACGGGCCTTTCTGCCGGACTGGACGGCCTTGATTTTCGAGCATATCCTCTTGTAGTGTAGCATTCAATAGCATGGCACAAAGCATCCATTCCCGAGGCTGCCGTCACTCCAGGAGGCATATCAACAGTAAGTAAAGGGTCTACAATAGCTACCTGCGGTCTCTGGTGATTATCCGAAATCCCTACCTTTAGCTTCTTTTCTGGCAAGGAGATGACAACTGTGGGAGATACCTCTGATCCGGTTCCGGAGGTAGTGGGAACGGCAATCTTGGGGATCCCCGGACCAGCATATTTTTTTCCCTTTCCCGTTGGGGGTGCGACATAATCAAGAGGATCTCCTCTGTATTCCAAAAACATACCCACTGCTTTACCCACATCCATCGCACTTCCACCGCCCAAACCAACTATCACCTCAAACCCTTTGTCCTTAGCATAGTCATAACACTTTCTATAAACTTCGATGGAGGGTTCTGGCTCCACCTTATCCCACACCTTGACTTCCACCTGAGAGTCTTTCAGCAGCCTTTCCACCTTCTCTGAGATCCCTGCTTCTACAATTCCGGCATCTGTGACCAAGAGAGCCTTACTGCCTCCCAGTCTCTTTACCTCATACCCAACCTCCTCAACTGCTCCTTCACCAAACTTTATCACTTGAGGAATGCAAAAGGACCAGACTGTTTCGTTCTGCAATTTTTTTCTCCTTGTCATTTATTGCGCAGTGTACCCCCCATCGATAGACAGTACAGCTCCCGTGGCATAGGGTGACTCATCAGAGGCGAGGTACAAGATCCCGTAGGCAGTTTCCTCCGGCCTTCCCAATCTATTTGCCGGGCGGATTTCTTCGAAGTCCCGCCGAGCTTTTTCTGGATCAGGTTGCTTCGCGAAATAAGCTGCCGCCAGGGGAGTCTCTGTTGTGCCCGGGCAAACACAATTCGCCCTTACGTTCTTGGAAGCAAAATCCACTGCTATGCTTTTGGTCAGGAAAATCAGTCCAGCTTTAGAGACATTGTAGACTACTTGGTTCTTCCAGGCTCCGATCCCGCACTCCGAGGCAACGTTAACTATTGTCCCGCCCCCGTTTCGAATCATTTCGGAAATAGAATACTTGCAGCAGAGGAAGGCTCCCCGCAGGTTCACATTCATAATCCTATCCCACAGCTTCTCATCGATACTGACTACATCCCCTCGGGCGTACACTCCAGCATTATTGACCAGAATATCTAGCCTTCCATATTCCTCCGTCACTTTCCTCACCATGGAGCTCACCTGGGAAACATCGGCTATGTCTGTCGATATGAAAAGTGCTTCTTGCCCTTTTGCTCTAATCATGTCGACCGTCTCCTGTCCTGCTTTTTCATCTATGTCCACTACAACCGTTCTCGCTCCTTCCTCGGAAAAAAGAACAGCGGTCACCCTCCCCATCCCAGCGCCTGCCCCTGTGATAATAGCCACCTTATCTTTCAACCTCACCTCATACCTCCTTACATATTTTCTCAGCATGAATTACGCCGGCTGCGGAACGGCTAATGTCTTGCCCCGGCATCAATACCCTAAAGCGATGTTAGTTTCCCCTTGCGCTCGGTCCTCTTTTTTGCTATGCGCTCAAAGGTACGTGGAATATCCGCAAGGAGTCCTTTCGACATCTCCGCTGCAGTGGTATAGAAGTTTTGAATCCTCTCCTCTATTTCTTCAGCTTTTTTTATCGCACTAGATAATGGCACATTCTGGGCTAGGTCAACATCAATCATATACGGATCTGCCTCCAGTCCTTCGAAGGAAAAACCTGTCTCGATAGCATCAGTCACAACCTCATTGTAGGTTCTTTGTACTACAATTTCGTTTTTCTTATTTTCCTTGGCGAAGGATAAGAAAACCTCCTTTGCTTCGGGATACCTTGCGGCTAACTCCTGGTAAAGCTTCGCCGCTTTATCCTCCAGCTCCTTCGCAAAACTAATTATTTGGGAAGCAGTTGTCAGTTGCATTTTACCACCACCTTTGAATCACAACTTTACTTTCCGTAAAGAAGCGAATGGCTTCTTGCCCTTGTCCGTGCAGAATACCGAAGAAGGAGTCTTTCATTCCGCTAAAAGGGAAAAAAGCCATGGGAGCAGCTATACCAACGTTGATACCTATGTTACCACAGTTAACCCTGTGCTGAAACTCTCTGGCGGATTTTCCACTGGAGGTGAAAATGGATGCTTCATTTCCATAGGGGCTAGTATGAATCATCTCGATTGCCTCATCAAGATCTTTTGCCCTCATAATGTTGCCTACAGGTCCAAAAATCTCGTCCTTAGCAATGGTCATATCCAGTGTAACATCCTCAAAAACGGTTGCGGCAAGAAAACAAGTCTCAGGATAATTCCCTGCGATTTTTGCTTTCCTTCCATCAAGTATGATTTTTGCTCCCTCTTTTATTCCTTTTTCTATATATCCCAATACCCTCTCTTTCGCCTTCTTTGACTGCATAGGCCCCATTTGAACTGACTCATCAAGACCATAGCCCATCTTTATCCTGGACGCTGCACCTACAAAGGCTTCTTTGAACTGTTGGTAGAAAGCATCCTCCTCACCCACGACAACAGCATTTGCTCCTGATAGGCACCGCTGACCCGTATTGCCATAAAAAGATGTCATCAAGGCAGGGATTGTGTTTCCGAGATCTGCATCTGGCATGATTACCATAAAGTTCTTTGCTCCCCCCTGGGCAATGACCCGCTTGCCAAACTGGCCACACTCTCTGTAAATCTCCTTCGCTACGGCGGTAGAGCCAACGAAGGTTATCCCTTCGATGTCAGGATGTTCCATGAGAGCTGATGAGATCATTGATCCTGACCCATGCACTACGTTCCAGATACCGGGAGGAAATCCGGCTTCATCTACCAGCTCGATAACCCGTGCCTGGGTAATGGGGCATCGACTTGAAGGTTTCACAATCATACAATTCCCCGTAGCAAGAGCATAAGGCGTAAACCAGAGGGGAATCATGAAGGGGAAGTTGAAAGGAGCAATGCACGAGAAAACTCCCAGGGGTTGACGGATAAGATACTCATCAATCCCGCTTGCAATATCTTCCAGGTTGTATCCCATCATAAGGGTTGGTATGCCCGTAGCAACCTCCACATTCTCAATCCCTCTTCTTGTTTCCCCTCGTGACTCATCAATTGTCTTTCCGTGCTCCATTGTCTGAATCCTGCTGATCTCCTCGAAGTTATCCTCCAAAAGCTCTTTGAAGCGGAAAAGGTGCCGTACCCGCCCAAGAGGAGTAGTCCTCGCCCACTCCGGATAAGCCTGTTTCGCTGCCTGAACGGCCTCATCTACTTCTTCTCTGGTTGAATAGGGAACCTTTGCTATCACCCTAGCCGTCGCCGGGTTGACAATATCCTGCAGCTCACCTTTTGACTGGACCCATTCTCCGCCAACATAGTTCTTTAGTACCATTACCTCCTTTATCGGTTCTTCCAAGATCGCCATTTCTATCCTCCTTCTAGAGTTTTTCCGAAGCTCGCCTAGTACCGCCCTGGCTCCATTTTTTGGCCTTCAGGATTGGAACCGCAAAGACCTCAGGTAGAGAATAAACTATATTTATCTAGATCCTATAGGCTGCCTCAAAACCTTCCTCAACCGCCTCTGTTACTTTACGTGGTTTCTTAGCATCACCCACAATATGGTAGTTTCTCAGTTTTCCAGCCAGCTTATCAATCAAATCCTTGTTGGATGTGGCACCAAGTGCTAGCACTACATTGTCTATGTCTCTTAGAAGTATCTTTTCCCATCCTCTTTCAACCAGGATACCTTCCTCACTTATCTCACTGATCCTCGTTCCCGTCCATATCTTAACCTTACCGTCAGAAGTGAGCTCCTTGATAAACAGCTTCCTGGTCAAAGGCTCCATGTCCAAGGCTATATCCTCCAGCATCTCAACAATAGTGACCTTTTTCCCCAGTTTTCTCAAAGAATCTACCGTGCACGCTCCTACAGAGCCTCCTCCCAGCACAACCACCCTCTCACCCAGAGCGCACTCTCCCCTGATAACATCCCAGGCACTAACTACCCGGGGGGAATCAATTCCCGGGAGATCCGGAAGTAGAGGGGTAGCTCCGGTGGCAAAGATAACGACATCGGGGCTCATACCTTCAATTTCTTCAGCACTTACCGGATGATTCAAAACCAAATTGATACCGAGTTTGGGAATCTGAGACTGATAATAAGAGATAACTTCCTTGAATTCTTCTCTGCCAGGAACACTGGATATAAGATTAATTTGCCCCCCTATTCTCTCTTCTTTTTCAAATAGATCCACTCTGTGACCCCTCAGTGCAGCTACTCTGGCTGCTTCCAGTCCAGCAGGTCCGGCTCCTACTATCAATACCTTTTTTTTCTTGTCCACCTTGGTCATGGGAAATTCTGCTTCTCTGCCTGTTCTCACATTCAGTGCGCACCCGATAGGCTCCTGTTCGGCACCCAATAATTTGTTTATGCATTTCTGGTTGCAGGCAATACAGACTCTTATATCATCAATCTCTCCTTCCAGGGCCTTGTTGGGCATCTCCTGGTCACAGAGAAGAGCCCTTCCCATAGCTACGAAGTCAGCTTTGTTCTGCTCCAGGATCTCCTCAGCTACTTCTGGATGGTTAATTCTTCCTGCACTGATTATGGGAACATTTACAACTTGCTTTACGCCTTGAGCCAGATGAGCCTTGCATCCTCTGGGCATAGCCATTGGCTGAACCGAGTTATAGCTGGATTCGCCCACGCCTGCCGTTACATGAAAAGCGTCTGCTCCTGCCTCTTCAAGCCTTTTAGCTATTCTTTTGGTAACCTCCAGAGTGATACCTCCCTCTACACACTCATCTCCATTAATTCTGTAGATGACAGGAAACTCATTCCCCGCTTTTTCTTTTATTCTTTGCAAAACTTCCAGGGCCAACCTCAGCCTTCCCTCAAAATCTTTGCCGTACTCATCCTCTCTTTTGTTGCTGTAAGGGGAAAGAAATTCGTTGATGATGTAGCCGTGAGTACCATGAACCTCCACAGCATCAAACCCTGCCTCTTTTGCCCGTCGAGCCCCTTCACCAAATGCCTCAACTACCCCCTGAATTTCCTCAATAGTAGCCTCCCTGGGTATCTCTTCCTCGCCCGGAGTGGGGATAGGTGAAGGAGCAATAGGGTGGTATCCAGAAGTCTTAGAGGAAGTCTGTCTTCCTGCGTGATATAACTGTATGGCTATCTTTACCTCTGCACCATGTGCTACCTCTGTGAGCTCCCTTAAGCCGGGCACGAGCTCATCCCGATCTACACCCAGGTTATTGACAAACCCTTTTCCCCAGGGATGAATATAAGTTGCCTCAACAATGATTAGACCTACCCCTCCCTTGGCTCTTTCTCTGAGATAATCCTTATATTGCTCCGTCACCGCTCCATCTTCAGTAGCATAATTGGTAACCATGGGAGGCAGAACAATTCTATTTTTCAGCTCCAACGAACCAATCTTTCCTGTGCTGAAAAGCATCTTATACCCATCACCGCTCATTTGATAACCTCCTCCTTCGAGAATATCTCGGGCTCTTCCCCTCTGTCGCCACATATCAGCTTTGGACCGTGTCTGCTTGTGAATACTAAGACTCTCCCGACACTATCAACAGCTCTTACTCAAAGCCCAACTATTGATTAACCTCTCGCTTGCGTGAGGAAGCTTGACGAATCCCTGAAATCTAGACTCACAAATCTTGGTTGAAAGTCTTCCAGTAGAGTTCTACAATTTCTTCTTTTGTTGCCTTCCGAGGATTGTTTCCCGGGCTACCGCTGGCAATAGCGTCATCCGCCATCTTACCAACAACAGTCTTTAGCTTTTCTCTAGTTACACCCAGGGTAGCGAGAGC
The DNA here is from genome assembly GCA_030602105.1 of Candidatus Aerophobota bacterium. Classification (GTDB taxonomy): domain Bacteria; phylum Aerophobota; class Aerophobia; order Aerophobales; family AE-B3A; genus SOJT01. The sequence continues at coordinate 6,895 of JAUWAK010000010.1, forward strand.
AGGGATTTTTATGTCCCGGACAAGCTCGCGTACAGCTTTTGACGCCTTAGACGCACCTTCCATGACACCGAGTCCTTCCACCTTTTCTCCCATTGCTCTTGCTATATCAGCATATCTTTTGGGGTTGCCTGAAATGCTAAATTCTACAACTGGTGCTAGCAAAACAGCATTGGAAAGACCATGGGGTGCGTGAAAATAAGCTCCTATTGGACGGGACATACCATGGACAAGAGCCACCGAGGAATTACTGAAGGCAACCCCGGCTTGAAAAGCTCCCAGCATAGTAAGACTTCGAGCCTCCAGATTATCCCCGTTCGCCCACGCCTGTCTCAGATTCTCTGACAAAAACTTAATGGCAGAAAGAGCAAATACGTCAGACATAGGCTGTGCCTTAACTGAAACATAGGCCTCAATGGCGTGAGTTAGAGCATCTACGCCTGTAGCCGCTGTTACCGAGGGAGGTGACGAGGCTGTGAGCAATGGATCGACAAGAGCCACGCTGGGCAAAATAAAGGGGCTTCCAATGAGCATTTTCACATTGGTTCGGGTATCGGTAATGATGGTGAATATAGTGGTTTCGCTTCCTGTTCCCGCTGTGGTTGGTATGGCGATAAGGGGAGCTCCCGGGCTGGAAACCTTGTCCAATCCCTTATAATCCTGAATGACCCCGGGATTTGAAGCCATAATGCAAACAGCCTTGGCCGTATCAATTGGACTTCCCCCGCCCAGAGCAATGATGAAGTCACATTTTGATCTGCGGTAGAGATCTAAACCCTTCTCTACATAATCCAAGGTGGGCTCTGCAGTAACTTCGTCAAAGACCTCATGATCAATTTTCTCAGAATCGAGTGATGACTCAATCCCAGAGAGAAATCCCATCTCGGTCAAGTTCCGATCTGTAACAATAAGAGCCTTTGTGCCACCTAATTTCTTGGCCTCCCTACCTGCAAAACTGGAGGCGTTGCACCCTACAATTACTCCCGAAGGTATCCGAAAAAATCTTGCTTGCTTCATACTTACTCCTTTTTCCCACCAACATGAAGATTATCTCCTGCTTGAGCGCTATACCTAACTAACCAGTCTATCCACCGGCAATAACGGGGAAAACACTGAGCACATCACCTTCATTCAGCACATAATCAAGGTTAGCATGAGTTCCGTTTGCGAGTATCATCAGCCCTCTGAGTTTTTTGGAAGGCACATTGAGCTTTTCGAGAACATCTTTTACACTGTCGCCCTGGTTAGTCTCCATCCGGCAGGAGTTCTTGCTGCTATTTTCAGGAAGATATCTTTGTAGCCCGGCAAATAGTCTAACTTCAACTTGCATCTGTTAACCTCGCGCATGAGAAATCAAAACTTAAGAACCCCGTCTAAGTCTTTGTCACTTACATCAAAAACAGAATTGTGGGGAGGGAGTTTTTCTGTCTTAAAGAAGTATGGTAAGCGATCATCGGTGTCACAGAATCCTGCTCGCCTATTGAAGTCAACTTCGGTGGAGAGGATACTTTTCCCAAGTTTCTGAAAATCTTCCTCGGTAAGATCCCATCCGTACAGAGCATTTACCATGTTCCGAACAGCTTCCCATGCCTCTGGCTTATCGTCGGTAGCAAAGGTGACAAAAAGACAAAGACCCAGACTATCGACAAGAGCGGCGCTAATCTGCATCTCTCTTGATGCCTTTGCCTGCCCGTCGGCCTTGAGAGGGTCGATATACCCCCCAATTTTGAAGACGTTGCGAGATATCATGTATCCCGCAGTATGATCAGCCCCCATGGGACTGGTGGCATAGGTAACCCCCTGTCCTTTGATGGAACGAGGATCATAAGCAGGGAGGCCCTGTCTTTTTACTACGGGCACACGAGAGACTCCAAATGCCTGCCCAGTTACGGCTGCTCCGTTTCCCAGAATTCTTCCCAGGGGCGTCCCTTTTCCTACTTCTTTAACGAGCTCAATTGCCCCTTGGGCATCTCCAAATTCCTTAACTCCGGCTTCCATAGCAACAGCAATAGTAACCCCCATCTCAATAGTATCAATCCCGTAGTCATCATACAAACGATCCATAGTGGCTATAGCATCAAGATCGTTTATTCCGCAGTTGGCTCCGTTGGCCCAGATAGTCTCATACTCTGGGCCTTTGGTGACATAGTTGCCATTCTTATCCACCCATATTCTGGAACAGGATATTTTGCAGCCGGGAAGACAGGCGTGTGTTGCAATACCACCCCTTTCCAGAATAACGTCCCGTTGAGTCTCTCCTGAGATCTTATCCACATCTTCGTATTCCCCGGTCGAAAAGTTACGAGTAGGATAGGCCCCGACTTCCTGAATGAGATTAGCACAAACATTGGTACCGTACTTGGGAAGGGTGACTGAAGTGATCTCGTGCTCCTCCAAAGCCTTGGTGAAGACTCTTGCAGCAGAGGTAAAAGCCTCTCGGTTTTTGGGTTTAACTGCACTGGTGGCACTATCATCTACCACTATGGCTTTCAGTTTTTTCGAACCCATAACCGCTCCCATTCCGCCTCGACCAGCATGACGGGTAGGCCGGCCTTCTCTATCAGTAACTGCTATACTGGCTGCCGACATTAACATCTCCCCTGCTGGACCACAGGAGATACAGGATATATCCTTTCCAAATCTTTTCCTGAGTCTTTCAACCAGCTCATAGTTCCCAAGGCTTTTGAGGTCGGCCGCGGGCACCAATTCAACTCCCTCAGACGAAACCTTGAGGACATACGCTGTATCGCCGGAAGACTTTCCTTCTACCACGATGGCTGCAATACCCAGCCTGGCAAGTTTATGAGCGGCTGTTCCCCCGGCATTTGATTCCTTGATGCCACCGGTGAGGGGACTCTTTGCTCCCACAGACAGCCTTCCCGAAGAAGCAGCAGAAGTCCCTCCCAGAAGTCCGGGGGCGTAAACCAATTTATTTTCGCTCCCCAGAGGATGAGAGGCGGCTGGCACCTCTTTTGCTACAATACTTGAGGTCAAGCCCCTTCCTCCCAAACGTTCATACTCTTTGGCCAGCGGCTCTTCCCTAACTTTCAGGTCGGTCATGTTAACCCGGTAGATTTTCTTCATTTTTCAATCCTCCCAAAGACAATCTCTTAATCCATCATTTTGTCTTCTTCAGGAAATCCTTTACTGTTCCAATAAGAGAGCTCGAGTTCAATCCGTATTTTGCCCATAGTTCGTCCGGAGGCCCGAGTGTTGAGTAAACATCGGGAACACCCACCAGTTTCATAGGCACAGGCCTCTCTTGTACCACCACCTCCGCTACTGCGCTGCCTACTCCTCCCATAATGTTGTGATCCTCCACGGTGATTATCCCTCCCGTCTCCTCTGCTGCCTTCACAATTGCTTCTTTATCAATAGGTTTCACTGAAGCCATATCAATTACCCTGACATGTATCCCTTCTTTCTCTAGCTCGTTTGCCGCAACAAAAGACTCTTGCACCACGGGAGCTCCTGCGGCAATAATGGTCACATCATTTCCCTCTTTGATCACTGCTGCTTTTCCTATTTCAAATGGGCACTCTTCCACGCTCTGGTAAATGTCGATCGGCGACTCGGCTCCTCTAATCAACCGAATGTAGCAAGGACCCTCAAACTCTGCTGCGCTTTTCACAACCTTGACCGTTTGAATCATGTCCGAAGGTACCAGAACCGTCATATTTGCCATGGAGCGCATAATGGCTATGTCCTCTGTAGCATGGTGAGTAGTTCCTCCCGGTCCCATGCTCAGCCCCGCATGAGTTCCAACTATCTTCACATTGAGCTTTGGATAGGCAATATCGGTTCTTACCTGCTCACATGGTCTCATCGTAGCAAAAGCGGCAAAGGTAGCAAAGAAAGGTATGAGTCCACAGCTAGCCATTCCTGCACACATACTAACTGTAGCTTGCTCTGTCAGTCCAGTCTCTATGAACCTTCCAGGAAATTCCTTGGCAAAATCCTTCAACTTGGTGGAGAGCATAAGGTCAGTAGACAAAGCTACAATTCTTGAATCTTCTCTTGCGAGTTCGATTAGAACCTTGCCGAAAACATCTCTCGGAGTCGTAACGTCCGCCAGGTCTGCCATAGTAAAACTGGATATTTCTGCCATTGATTGTCCTCCCTCTATGCCGATTTTTGTTCTAATCTTTTTAAGGTAGCCGTTAGCTCATCAATTGCCGTTTTGTACTGCTCCGGGGTAAACTGTCCGTAGTGCCATTCATACTTATCCTCAATAAACGAGATTCCCTTCCCCTTAAGGGTATCTGCTATGATGACGGTGGGTCTTCCCTTTGTCCTGGCTGCCTCATCATAAGCACCCATAAGCTGGATAAAGTCATGCCCGTCACACTTTATAACGTGCCAGCCGAAATCTTCCAGCTTCTTGTCTATGGGTTCGAGAGTCATAGTTCCTTCAATTCCACCTTCTTTAAACACACCGGGGCCCTCGGTAGAGCCATCAAGGCTGTATTTGTTTCTATCTATGGTGGCACATAAATTGTCCACCTTAAAATGGGAAGCAATCTCGATAGCCTCCCAATTGGAACCCTCAGCCACCTCACCATCGCCCACGACCACATACACCCGGTAGTCTTTCTTTAGATACTTTCCGGCCATAGCCATACCTACAGCAATGGGAGCACCGTGCCCGAGAGACCCGGTACTCGCATCACATCCCGAAATCTTGTTCTTATCTGGATGCATCCCAAAGGGACTGTCCAACTTGTTGAAAGTGGGCAAGATGTCACGGGAGAAAAAGCCTTTTTCTGCGAGTACCGGACACAAGGCGTTGCAGGCATGTCCTTTGCTCAAAACGAAGCGATCCCGATCCTCCCAGTCCTCATTGTGTGGATCCACTCTCATGACCTTGAAGTAGAGGACAGTCAAAATGTCCATAACCGACATAGAACCCCCGTAATGCCCACTCGCTTCCGAGTCCCTCATCATTTCCAGCTCCATTATCCGGAGCTTATAGGCCTTTCTCTCCAGTTCCAGCGCCAGTTTTTCCCGGTTTTCTTCACTCATCCCTACCCCCCCTTAACTTATTTGTCATCTACTCATTCCCCTTTGTCTCTCAAAAATTTGCCCCATTCTTAAAAGGACCACCTTTCACTGAGTGAAAGGGGAATCGTCGGAAATAGTCTTCAGGATTTTGACTAATTTGGCATCCCGCCACCTGGCCAGCTCCTCCAAATTCCTTTTTTCCACTTCCTCCTCTAGCCCCTTCACTACCTTCTTGAGCGCCGAAGGAGGTATGGAAGTCCAGCTGCTCATAGAGCCCCAGCAACTCTCGAATGTTGGTCCTATATGCTCTATGAACTCTTGAATTCCTCCACTTCCGCCTCCCAGATGGTAGGTAATATGAGGCCCCATGAAGGCCCAACGAAGCCCTGGACCTCTACAAACAGCAAGATCAACATCCTCCACTGAGGCAATCTCTTTGTGCACCAGGTCAATTGCCTCCCGCCACAGCGCCGCGCACAGCCTGTTAGCTACGTAACCCGGTACCTCCTTTCTAACTCTTAAGGGAGTCTTTCCCATCATCCTATGGAATCGATAGGCCGTTTCTATAGTCTCCTCAGAGGTTCTTTTACCCGGAACCAGCTCTACCAGAGGTATAAGATGTGGAGGATTGAAAGGATGTGCAATTATGCATCTCTCAGGACTCTTGGCAACCTTCTGGATCTCGCTCATGAGAAGACCTGACGAGCTACTTGCCAGAATTACATTTTCTGAGCAGATAGAGTCCATCTGAGCAAAAAGCTCCTTCTTAACCTCGTAGCTTTCGAATGCTGATTCCTGCACATATTCAACATTTTTCACCGCCAAAGATAGATCCGTGGTAGGGTGAACCCTTTTCAAGACAGATGTAGAATCCTCATTCAGAAGTTCGCTTTCTGTCAAGAATTTCAGATTGCTTATGATGGCCTTCAGTGCTTGGTCCAAGCGTTCTTCCTCGACGTCCTGGAGATTAACCTGGCGGCCTTTCGCTGCGAAAAGCGTTGCCCAGCTTGCGCCTATGGTTCCGGCACCGATAACTGCAACTTTCTTGGGCTTCTCGCCAGAAGTCCCTTTAGTATCCGGGGACGAAGCTCCCCAGTTTTGCTTTCTCTTGTCTTTAGCCACCAAAAGATCTTACCTCCTTCACAAAATCCTCCACCATATCGTCCAGGCGGTACTTGACGACCCAACCCCATTCTTCTCTTGCTCGGGTCTCATCCAATGCCTCAGGCCAGCTATCGACGATGGCCTGCATGCCTCTGTCCGGATTGAACTCAAGCCTGGCACCTTTGACATGTCTTCTAACTGATTCTGCTATCTGACCAGCAGTAGGTGAGATACCACCTATGTTGTAGACCCTCCTCTTGAGCTTTGCCTCATCAGCTTTCTGCAGGCCAGAAAAGGCCCTCAGGGCGTCCTTTATGTAAAGAATAGGCATCCTTGAATTCTGGCCAACATAAACCTGATAACTCTCTCCCCTGGCGGGTTTCTCAATCATTAAGGTCGAATAAGCGGATACCCCGCCTGAACCTCTTCCGGGACCTACTACCGAAGGAAGCCGCAAGCATCGAAAGTTCACTTCAAATCTCCTGTGATAATACTCTCCCAGCATCTCACCCGCAACCTTGGCTACCCCGTACATTGTGGTTGGCCTTTGGTAAGCCTCATTGGGTACAGGGTTGGATACTCCTTCCCCAAAGGCTGCTATGCTGCTCGGAAAAATCACCATCTCTACGTCAAAAAGACGAGCTGCTTCCAGCACATTGAAGGTTCCAATGAGGTTCGTTCTGAATCCAGCAACAGGATACTTCTCAGCCTTCGCTGAAAGAAGGGCACCTGTATGGTATATGATTTCCACCTTATTGTTTTTGACTGCTGAGAGCAGGTCAGACAAACAGGCCAGATCCCCCTTTACAAGGCCAAGTTCGCATCTAATATCATCAACTAATCCAAGGTCTGGTTCTATATCAAATAGGGTAACGTTTTCTCCTTTCTTGTGCAGGAATCTGGCAAGGTGCGACCCAATGAAGCCTGTTCCACCGGTTATTAAGACGTTCATAGATCATTCTCTGCTCGAAGAGTTCTCATCTTCTCTCGACAATGAGAGCCATACCCATACCTCCGCCCACACAAAGAGAAACAAGACCTAAAGATACATCTCTTCTTCGCATCTCATGAAGAATCTTTACCAGAAGAATTGCTCCTGTGGCTCCGATGGGATGTCCCAGGGCGATAGCACCGCCATTCACATTGAGTTTATCCCGAGGAACGGGAAGCTCTCTCAAAACCCCCAGGCACTGGGCGGAAAACGCCTCATTAATCTCAAAAAGGTCGATGTCATCCAGAGTCAGCCCCACACTGCTAAGGACTTTGTTAATAGCCGGTACCGGTGCCAGTCCCATGAAGGCGGGCTCGACTCCTACCAGAGCATAGGATTTAACCTTGCCATAAACCTCTAGCCCCAAACTTTTTGCCTTCTTCTCGGTGGTAACTATCATCGCAGCAGCTCCGTCGCTTATACCGGAGGAGTTTCCAGCAGTTACCGTTCCATCCTCCTTAAAGGCCGCCGGAAGCTTTGCCAGCTTCTCCAGGGAGGTATCAACTCGCACCCCTTCATCGGTATCGAACATTATGGGCTTTCCTTTTTTCGGAGAAATCTCTATTGGAACAATCTGCTCCCCAAAATAGCCTGATTCAATAGCTGCTCGAGCCTTCATGTGACTTCGTAGGGCAAACTCATCCTGCTCCTTCCTTGATAGCTGGTACTTTTCGGCTATATTCTCAGCCGTGATCCCCATATGACAGTCATCAAAGGCATCCCAAAGACCATCGTACACCATGCCGTCGATAAGCTCGTCCTTATACATAGCCATTCTGTATCCATACCGGGCTTTTTTCAAGTAGTAGGGAGCCTGATTCATGTTTTCCATACCCCCGGCAATTATGAGCTCCGCATCACCTGCTTTTATGGCTTGAGCGGCAGAAACGACGGCTTGAAGACCGGAGGCACATACCCTGTTGACGGTTGCAGCAGGCACTTCCACCGGAAGCCCACCTTTAAGGGCAACCTGTCGAGCCGGATTCATACCCTGACCCGCCTGCAGAACATTACCCATGATGCATTCATCAACAAGGGAGAGGTCCAGTCCAGAACAAGATAGAATTCGTTTGACTACGCCTGAGGCTAAATCTACAGCTGAAGTATCCCTCAGGGTTCCCCCAAATTTGCCAGCCGCACACCTCAAAGGATGGCAAAGAGCAATTATGTCCATGGATTCAGTTTTTCCTGTGCTTAGCGACATATGGGGATTCTTTACTTACGGAAAAAGACCCCTGACCTCACCTGGATCACACCATAGAGTACCCACCATCCACAATTAAGGTCTGACCGGTGCACCAGTTAGATTCCTCAGAGGCAAAATAAAGAACTGCTCCTACATGGTCCTCAGGCTTTCCTAATCTACCCAGAGGAATCCCGCTGGTTAACTGGGCTCGAGTTTCTGGATTGGCCAAAGCGTCTGCTGCCATAGGAGTTTCCGTTGTCCCGGGGAGAATAGCATTAACCTGAATATTATGGGGCGCAAGCTCCAGGGCCATAGCCCGGGTAAGAGAAAGAACCGCCCCCTTGGAGGAGCTGTATAAAGATAAGTTGGCCTGTCCTACAATTGCAGCAATTGAAGAAACATTGATAATCTTACCCTTCTTCTGTTTTATCATCTGCCTGGCGACCGCCTGAGCGCAGAGAAAAAGCCCCTTAACATTCACATCGTATATCTTGTAATACTGCTCTTCGGTTGACGTTAAGAACGGCTCCTGAAAAAGAACCCCGGCATTATTTACCAGAGCATCTATTCTTCCAAAACGCTCCACAGTCTTTTCTGCCATCGCATCAACATCTTTCTTTCTGGAAACATCCATGGCCTGAACAAGAGACTTTCCGCCAGCCTCTTCCACTTTCTTTGCTGTGGACTCGGCACGAGAGGCCACAACATCAACTACCACCACATTGGCTCGCTCCCTGGCAAACCCGAGAGCGTAAGCCTCGCCAATTCCTCTTCCGGCTCCGGTTACGATGACTGTTTTACCCTCAAACCTCACCTTGCTTCCTCCTTCCTTGAATCTTGAGTGCAGCTTCTATATCTGAACTTCCCTCTTGCAGGCATCATTATTCTCGAGGAGCTTAACCAGCAGTAACTAGCGGGGAGGACGGCCATCCCTGGCTCGCCCTCCCCACAAAACCGAGCTATTCTCTTCTGTCCATTCGGCCCAAACACGCTCTACTTCCATCCTAGCGGATTGTTGTCGTAGTACACCATGTTCCGCCACTGCTGCTTAGGCTTCTTGACCGCTGGATCGTAGTAACCGCCCTCGTCCATTATCCGCTCTATATCCTTGGCCATACCCTTGATAGCCTCTTGTGGATTGATTTCCCCAATCCAGCACCTATTTCCCCAGAGTCCCATTGCCTCGGAAATCTCTGTCCATTCAGGAATCATGGGTCTGGTGTCAGGGTTGGCCCAGTGAAGCTGATGCTCATATATCCACTTGATCCAGGGCTGCAACTCCTGGATTACGGGGTCTCTATAGATGGAGTGTCTTGGGGGACCCGCACCCATCAAAGCAGCTCTCCTGGCGTTAGGCTTGCTGAGGAGCCACTGCATGAAAACCCAGGCTGCTTCTTTGTTCTTGGAGTCTGCGCTGATAGAAAGACCCCAGGAGCCAAAGTGAGGGTCATCCATACCGTATGGCCCTGTCACATCGTTGATGTGCAGGCTCTTACCCACTACCGCGGAGACCTCTGGGTTCTCAAACTGCCCTGCTATCCAGTCCCCATAGTTCCAGGCGACAGCAATTCTTCCCGTTAGATAACTAGTTGAGACCTCGTCATAGCCGAAGTTTTCAGACCCGGGAGGAGTGAAGGGTTTGTTGCCCACGAACCACTCCAGTGACCGTACCGTATCAGGATGATCAAGGGTAATCTCCCAGTTTGGCCCAAAAAGCTCATCCTTGCTGAATCGCTCGGGCGTCTGGAAGGCGTATACGTCAAACCACCAGGTGAAGCCCCATTCCATACCCCTCCGAGCGTGAGTGGCAAAACCGTAGTATCCCTCCTCGGGACGGGTGAGTTTCTCTATAGCCTCCGTCATGTACTTATAGTTCCAGTCAGCCTTGGTTTTGGGGAGCGCTAGCCCGTTCGCCTCAAATAGATCCTTCCTGATGCTCTGTCCGCAGGAAGAGCCACTCTGAACCATGTTATACAGGACATCATTCATCACCCCGGTACCACTGATCTGTCGGGGAACGAAATCACCCAGATCGAATTCGGGATCAGTCAGGCTGGGGTCTTTGATGTACTTCATGATTGGCTCAACGTATCCAGGGAGAGTATAGGAAGCTATCCACATGCAGTCTATGCTGATGATATCATAACTGCCGGTATGCTGAGCAGATTCCATGAGAGACCTTTCCTGCAACTGATCAAAGGGAAACTCATCCACTATGACCTTCATTCCGTATTTTTCCTCGAACTCGGGGATGAAGGTCCAGAAGGGTTTTATCTGGGGCATATTGATGGCCATCACCCGGATCGTTGTTCCGCGAAAACGCTCGGTGGCAGGCTTTTGTCCGTAAGCGGCGCCAAGGGCAAGTCCGAGCATCAGCCCTGTTATTACCAAAATAACAATAATTTTCCGCCAACCACTCTTTGACCTCATATCTTACCTCCTTATTCAACCTTCAGAAACTGTCAGATCCTTACGCTTGTTTTTGCCTCACCTCCTTTCCCTTCTCAGCTCTTTCTCCGTACTCCCCGTCTCATCATCGCCTATGTTACTGAGAAGGCTTTCCTATTTCCACCCTGTTGGATTAAGATCGTAGTACTTCATATTCCGCCACTGCTGGACAGGCTTTTTCAGGTCCGGGTCGTAGTAGCCGCCTTCCTTCATCAGAATTTCTATGCCGCGCTGCATACCTTTGAGAGCCTCTTCAGCACTAATCGCCCCTATCCAGGCCTTGTTTTGAAAGAGCGTCAACTCCTCGTTTATCTCCGACCACTCAGGAAGCATGGGCCTGGTATCAGGAT
>JAUWAK010000050.1 GCA_030602105.1 Candidatus Aerophobota bacterium
AGCCGAAAGCCCGGAGCATCTCTCAAGACCGGGAGTGGGAGATTTCTTTTCCCCCGGGGTATGGTTTGGCTTTCTTTTGCTATGGGTAGTGGCTGATCCCCTGATGCCGCATCTTTGGATGCGGATGTATATTCCCAAAAATGTGAACGTTATCAAGAGAATGATGATTCTGTTTCCCCTGGTGTGCTTGGCGATCTTCTTTTTCCCCGTGTGGATTGGAGCTATGGGGTATACCGTAATCCCGGGCCTTGAGGGACCAGGGGTGGATAGAATTCTCCCTCTCTTGATGGTCAAATTTGCTCCGGCCTGGCTAGTTGCCATCATCCTCTCCGGATCACTTGCGGCACTCATCTCCACGGCAGACTCTCAGGTACTCGCCCTCAGCTCAATCCTCACCCGAGACCTCTACGTTCCCTTCGTCAATAGAAAAGCCACTAGCCAGCACCAAGTCGCAATGGGAAGGATCATAATGATAGTCTTATGTGTATTTGGATTTATTATCGCTCTAAAGCCAGTCTCTACTCTGGTTAGTATCACCGCTTCAGCATTTACCGGGATAGGAGTGCTTTATCCCGCAACTATTGCCGCCCTTTACTGGAGAAGGGCCACTAAATGGGGGGTAGTTACTTCCATCCTCAGTGGTGAGGTGGTGGCCGTTTTGCTCATCTATGGCATTCTTCCTAAGGGGTTTCTATTGGGATCCTTGCCAATCCTCCCCAGTTTGATTGTGGCAACAGTTGCTCTCATAGTAGTTAGTTATTTGACTTCTCCGCCATCGGAGAAGCGCATAGCCAAATTTTTTGATCTCTTTGACTCCGTTTTCGAGGGGTCCTAATAGATTCTCAAGACCCCCCTCTTCCTCGTGACAATGGATATTGAAAACCACGTTGTAGCCAGGACAAATTGACCATAATGCCTCCTTCATGTTCGAGACGCAAATCTGCCATTGTTATAGAGAGTAACGGGGATCAGTCCACTTTCACGACAGAAAACAAGACACGTCATAATCTGATTTGTGAAGGGTTTCACGGATTCTTGTGGGACAGTCGAAGAAGAGCCTACCGGAAGTATTTTCGTTCCCTGGAAGGAAAGGGGTTGTGGAGATGGCAGCCATAGTCCTTTCCGGGGGAAGCAACGACAGAATGCTTCGTAACAAAGCCTCCCTTCGGATCGGACAAAAAACCATAATCGAGAGAGAGACTGAAGTACTGGCCACTCTTTTCTCTACCATTATTGTGGTGACTAGTACTCCCGAAACTCATAAGCATCTTGAGGCGAGACTAGTTGCCGATCTTGTCCCTGGCAAAGGCCCTCTGGGCGGCATATATTCGGGACTTGTTGCCTCAAAAGATGAGTATAATTTCGTAGTAGGCTGCGACCTTCCTTTTCTCAATGACGGACTAATCTCGTACATGGTCGATGTGAAAAATGGACACGATATAGTTGTTCCCAGGCTTAATGGATTCCTGGAGCCTCTACATGCTGTTTACTCCAAAAATTGTTTGATCCCGATCAAGAGACAACTGGATAGGAATGAGTTAAGGATTCAATCCTTCTTTGGTGAGGTGACGGTGAGATACGTCAGGAAGAGTGAGATCAAAAAGTACGATCCTGACAGGATTAGTTTTTTCAACGTAAACACGGAAAATGATCTAAGAAAGGCAAGATTGATCGCTGAAAATCATAAGATACAAGAGAGATTCCGAAGCTTTTTGGGATTGTCCAACTGGCAAACTTGACAAAGTTTCTGTTGTTTTCTATACTTCGTGAAAGTAATCACAAGACCTTTGTGAAACTGATTAAAAGAACCAACCGAAAGGCAGGGGACCCTTCGGCACTGCGGGGGATCCCCCGCTAGATATTTCGTGGCGCGGCAAGATCCAAAAGAGGGGCCTTTGGAAACCTCGCCTAGCGAGAGGAAAGCCTTATGGAAGTCCTCTTCACTAGCACGGCCAATTTTCACCATCTTCTGGGGAATCTAGTTAAGAAGAATCTCCTCTACGCTCCCAGAAAAAAAGGTGACTTTCTCTTCTATGAAAGGATAGAGACCGCCTCTCCTAAGGACCTTATCCTTCACACCAATCGGCCTGTTCAACCCCTCAAGTCTTTCTTCTTTCCTCCCTATCAAAAAGTCGGCCAGTATTTCGAGAGTGCCTCCCCTGAAGATACAGAGACTCCTAAGAGGGTAATCCTGGGAGTAAAAAGTTGTGATCTTGAATCCTTAAAGACCCTGGATAGCGTGTACGCTGGCACCCAGTTCAGCTCATCTCCAGATCCCCAGTACACCAGAGCAAGGGATAGTTCCCTCCTGATATCCAGCGACTGTCTGGAGCCGGATGAGTACTGCTTCTGCACTCTCCTGGGCTCTAATCCCCATCCTGAAGAAGGATTTGATCTTAACCTTTCTCCAGTAGATGGAGGTTTTGTCATAGAGGTGGGCTCAGAAAAGGGTAAGACTATAGTTAGTCAGGACCAGAATTTATTCATCTCTGCCGACGAGAACGTCCTTGCCCAGAGAGAAAAAACAAGGGCTGATTCTCTGGCCAAGGTCAAAGAATTAAACCAGGAAGTCGAGGTCAAGAGTCCCTATAGAGATATGATCAGGGAAACCTACGCCTCTGCTGTCTGGAAAGATCATTCGGAGAATTGTGTAGACTGTGGCGGGTGTAACGAGACCTGCCCTACTTGCCGATGCTTTCTTCTTCAGGATGGGAGGGAGAAAGAGAGGTTTGAAAGGATCCGTCTCTGGGATGCCTGTCTTCTTACCGGCTTTGCCCGGGTAGCCGGAGGGGCGAACCCCAGACCCAAGCTATCAGACAGATTTAGCAATAGACTATTCTGTAAGTTTTACTTCTTCCCGGAGAATGTGAATCTCGATGCCTGCACCGGCTGCGGGAGATGCATCAGTGTCTGTATTGGAAAAATTGATATGAGAAAGGTCTTCAAAGATTTGGAGAAAGAACGCTCAAAAGGTCCTGCGGAGAAGATAAAGTGACTGAATACGACCCCGTCAAAACTAATGTCTCCGAGGTTATCACCGAAACTTCCAACATAAAAACGTTTGTTTTGAGGCCAGAGCGCCCTCTGGATTTTGAGGCAGGGCAGTTCATCCAGTTGACTGTCCCTGGAGTGGGAGAAGGGCCTTTCACTCCGTCCTCCTCTCCCTATGAAAAGGAGAAGCTGGAAGTCACTATCATGGAGGTTGGCAGGGTCACCTCTGCTTTGCACAATCTGAAGCAAGGCAGCATGGTGGGACTTCGGGGACCTTTCGGAAAAGAGTACCCCCTGGATAGATTCAGAGGTAGGGAAATCCTCATTGTGGGGGGAGGGGTAGGCATGGCTCCCCTCAGGTCACTTTTTCTCTCCCTGGCCCATACCATTGAGGATTATAAGAAATTAGTCTTTTGCTGCGGATCCAGGACCCCCAAAGACATAGTATATAAAGACGCAGTACTGGACAAGTGGCAAACTCAGTTTAAGGATAAGGTCTCTTTTCGCATCACCGTGGATGAAGGTGATGGAACCTGGAAGGGGCAGGTAGGACTGGTCACTACTACCCTGGATAACCTGGACAAGGAGATATCCAACTTCAAAGAAAGCATAGCCGTGGTATGTGGTCCTCCCATTATGATGAAGTTTACCACACTGAAGCTCTTAGACATAGGCTATGGGCACCAGAATATCTATCTTTCTATGGAAAAGAATATGTCCTGTGGACTGGGAAGATGTGGACATTGCCAGATGGGAAAATACCTGGTATGCCGGGATGGTCCGGTGTTTACCTACGAAGAGGTAAAGAATATCCCCAATATGTGGGATTAGCTGCATGATTGACCTTGAGGTAAAGTAAATGGGCGAAGCTAAGGCAAAAGAAAGCAAAGATCGAAGAAAGAAACCTGCCAGGAGGTTATTCATTAATCTGGACCATTGGTTGGAAGTGGAAGACCTGAAAGTCGAATGTAGTTACCCCCATCACCCCGATAACAACGGTTTTATCTTCCTTCGGGAGTGGTTGGCCTTTCAACTGGTCTGTCGGAAATGTGAAGAGGCCCCTTGCCTTTCTGCCTGTCGGTATGAGGCTCTGGAAAGACCGGAGGGTGAGGATATAAAAAGGAATAACCTCCTCTGTGTGGGTTGCACATCTTGCGCCGTCGCCTGTCCATTTGGAACCATTTACTTTGAGATAATTCCCTTTCTCACCTTTAAGTGCGACCTCTGTGAAGGCAGGCTCAAGGAGGGAGAAAAACCTCTCTGTGTCCATGCCTCTCCCGAGGGAGCTATTGAGTACGGCGACTTCGAGGTTGAAGAAGGAAAGAATCAACATCTGGTCGGTGGCATCATCGTCCAGATGAAGCCCTGGAAGAAGGCTTAAGAGATAAAGGATAAGAATTCATGATGAGTCAGGTTCTCTACAGCATGGGTGCGTTTGTGGTCTTTCCCGGTTTTCTCTTCACCGCTGCAGTTGGACTTTTGGTAGCCTGGGTGGATAGGAAAATCACGGCTCGTCTTCAGTGGAGAGTTGGGCCTCCCTGGTATCAAAACTTTGTTGACTTTTTTAAGCTTCTGGGTAAAGAAACTATTATCCCCCGGGGAGTCAGTAGAATAAGCTTCCTTGCCTCTCCTCTCATTGGTCTCATCGGGGTGACTTTGGTCTCCCTTATTCTCTGGCAGACTAACCTCAATCCTCACCAGTCTTTCCTGGGGGACCTCATTGTTGTTCTCTATCTCTCCATTTTGCCGTCTTTAGCCATTGTTATGGGAGGTTCGGCTTCCGGTAATCCCCTGGGAGCTTTGGGAGCGAGCCGGGAGATGAAGATGATTCTGGCTGATGAGCTTCCTTTTATTGTGGCTATCTTTACCCCTGTGGTCAGCATCGGAAGCATCAAACTGGGCTCCATTCTTATTCATCAATCAATCAACGGGATGATGTTTACCCACCACATCTCGTCTATCATAGCCCTGGTTGTTGCTTTCTTCTGTATTCAGGCCAAGATGACTCTTGTGCCCTTTGATGCTCCCGAGGCAGAGCAGGAAATAATGGCCGGCCCCTACATTGAATACTCCGGTCCTCCCTTGGCCATTTTCAAACTTACCCGGGCCATGGCCCTCTTTACTCTGCCAGTCTTTTTGATTACTATGTTTCTGGGAGGGTTCCAGTTTGGAGGTCTCGGTATCCTCTGGTCAGTGGTCAAATATGTGGTGATTCTCATTTTGATAATCCTGGTCAAAAATACCAATCCCCGCTTAAGAATAGACCAGGCCTTGAAATTCTTCTGGCTAAGGATGTTTCCTCTTTCCATTATTGGCTTTATACTAGCTTTGGTCGGACTGTAAAGTTAAGGCTATGAGCAATGGGTAAATTCTGGGCTCTCAAGAAATCGATCTGGGTTTTCCATATGTGTACCGGGTCATGCAACAACTGTGACATAGAAATCCTGGATTGTTTGACTCCCAAATTTGACCTGGAAAGATTTGGAATCCTTCTGGTAGGAAGCATCCGGCACGCTGATGTTATTCTGGTTACCGGAGCTGTGACCAGAAAGTGCCTGCCCAGAATGAAACTGACCTGGGAACAGATGCCCCAGCCTAAGCTGGTGGTTGGGATCGGTTCCTGCGCTCTGAGCACCGGCATCTTTAGTCCCGGATATAACATTGTGGGACCAGTGGACAAACATATACCTGTTCATGCCTATGTTCCTGGTTGTCCACCCAAGCCCGAGGCTATCATTGACGGAGTGGTGAAGCTGGTTGGGAGTTTGGGATAGAATAGAAGCTAGCGCCAGGATAAGACCTTGGGAATATGCTCTTGGGGTCTTGAAGGAGAAGGAATAGAAAGATGAGCTCACCAGATCCTATTGCGGCCATCAAGGCAGAATTCAAGGATAGAATCGTGAGTTGGGAGGAGAAATCCCCGAAGAGGTACTATATTACCATGCCCAGAGAAGATATAACCAAAGTGGCCGATTTCATCTTTGCCAAACAAGGAGCCAGGTTCATCATTGCCTCAGGGGTAGATACTCCTGAGGCTATAGAAATACTCTATCACTTTGCCTTTGACAAACTCAACAAAATCTTAACGGTTAAAGTTCCGGTACCAAAGGAACGTTGTGAGATAGAGTCCATCGCTCCCATAATTGCTGGCGCTAACTGGATTGAGCGGGAGATTGCCGAACTTCTAGGGGTGAATTTCTTGAATCATCCTAACCCCAAAAGACTCCTTCTTGCCGAGGACTGGCCAGAGGGAAAGTATCCTCTAAGACAGGAGCCGAGGAGCAACAGGTGAATCAAAAGACCATTATTCCGGTAGGACCTTTTCATCCTCTACAGGAAGAACCAGAGTTCTTCGAGTTGGAGGTGGAGGGAGAAAAGGTCATCGATATCACTGTTAACATTGGTTACAACCATAGAAGTATTGAAAAGATAGCCGAATCCAAAACCTTTGACCAGATGGTTTTCCTGGTAGAGAGAATTTGTGGCATCTGCTCCACCTCTCATCCCATTGCCAATTGTAATGCGGTGGAGGATCTGGCGGGAATTGAGATTCCTGAAAGAGCCAAATACATAAGAAGCATCGTGGGGGAACTGGAAAGACTTCACTCTCATCTTTTGTGGGCAGGTCTGGCCGGACATTTCATTGGATACAATACCCTCTGGATGTGGGTCTGGAAATACCGGGAGCCAATACTGGATCTTTTTGAAGCCGTTACCGGTAATCGGAATCATTATGCTATGATGAAGCCGGGAGGAGTGCGTCAGGATATCGAAGAGGGCGCCATCCCCGCTCTTTCAAAGGGGTTGGATGAGGCAGAAAAAAAAATTGAGATGGTAACTAAAGCAGCTCTGGATGATCCTGTTCTGGCGGCCAGGCTAAAAGGGGTGGGGATCCTTTCTAAAGAAGAGGCCATTGACTACTGTGCCGTAGGACCGACGGCCAGGGCTTCAGGAGTGGATATTGACGTACGAAAAGATGAACCTTACGCCGCCTATGGCCTGGTAGACTGGAAAATTATTACCCAGGAAGATGGGGATGTCTTTGCCAAAGTGGTGGTAAGGCTCCTGGAATGCTTTGAATCCATCAAGATTATCCGTCAGTGCCTTCAGAAATTAAAGACCACGAAAGGAGATATAGCTGTCCAGGTTAAAGAGATTCCTCCAGGAGAAGGAATTGGGCACCATGAGGCTCCCCGAGGAGAGACATTCCACTACATACGCTCTGACGGATCCAATATGCCCGTCCGGCTTAAGGTGAGGGCACCTACCTATGTTAACCTTCCCACCTGCAAAGTCACCGTGCCCGGAGAGAGCGTAGCCGATGCTACCATAATTTTGGCAGCCATTGACCCTTGCTACTGCTGCACCGAGCGGCTAGTAAAGGTGATTGACAGAGAAAGAGGAAGGAAATGGAAGTGGGAGGATCTTTTAAGACTGTCCCGAAAGAAAACGGAGAGGATTAAAAAGAGAATGGGAATATCCCATGAATAGCACATACCTTGTTCTCAGTATACTTATACCTCTGATAGGATCTTTCATCTGTCTCGTCTTGCCTAAAAGGGTAAGAGATGTGTGGGCCCTGGTGGCTGTGGGTGTTTCGTTCGTCCTTATCCTTCTCTTAATTTCCCCCATAGCGGCCGACAAGACAATAGTCATCCAGCTCATTTCTCAGAATGGTGGATTCTTCAATATCTCCTTCCTGGCTGATGGAATAAGCCTTATCTTTGCTCTTGTTTTCTCTTTTGTGGGTATGATAGCTCTCATTTATTCTCTTACTTATATAAAGAGGTATGAGAATCAGCGAGAAT
>JAUWAK010000132.1 GCA_030602105.1 Candidatus Aerophobota bacterium
GAGACTGTGCCCCGCTTTGATTAGATGAGCGGCCATTGGTCCTCCCATAACCCCTGTACCTACCCATCCAACACTACTCACTCAATCCTCCTTTGTGCTACTTCGGCAGGTGCCCTTTCAAATCTTCCAATCCAAGCTCAGCTAATTTTCTATCAGTAGGTCCGTATTTGTTAAACCCCCGTAGTTTATAGTATTCGGAGATCATTTCACGAAGAGTTTCGTCAGGGATTTCTTCTCCATCGAGCACGCCCTTTTTCAATGGTTCCTTGAGCCTTTGCGGCAAATCATCATCGTCTGTAGTATATCCATCTTTGGCGGTCATGAGTCTTCTTATTACGTAGTTCCTCTCTCCAATTCTCAGCATCTCCTGTGCGTCAATATCCATACCGGTTAGCAAATTCAGAAGTTCTCTAACCATACCGGGAGCGTAGAATCCCCCTCTTTCTATGCGGATTGAAGAGGTGAATGCACATATTATGAGTGAGTTTGAAAAAGAACAAAGGTCCTCGTAAATCTTGCAGTACCGTGGTTTATTTTTCCAACTGGCACCAGGTACTCCAACCTTCACTCCAATGTCGGGGGTTGAATTATCAACCTCAAATTGGCTATCGTGGACAGTTTCCATATGCGTGGCACCACGAGGGCTTGTGGCATAACTGATTCCCATACTCTTCTTACCCCTCGGTTCATGCAGGGGAACCTCCTGGCCCTTTATATGCACTGCGAATTCCTCTCCACCTATTTCCTTAGCTACAGCCACCAGTCCTTTGGCTAAGTAGTGCCCCAATCCTTTACCCTCAATCATCTCATCGACAAGCCTAACCATCGCCTCTGCGTCTCCCCACTTAATTCCTGGTTTAAGAAGACCCCTCTCGGTTGCCTCCATTGCAAAAGCAATTAAGTTACCTGTGCTGATAGTGTCAAGTCCGTACTGGTTGCATTTCTGATTGAGCAGTGTAATCCCGGGCAGGCTGCTATTCAAGCAAAGTGAACCGAACGCTGCCATCGTTTCGTATTCAGGACCACCATACTCTTCCAGTATCTCCTCGCCCATGAAAGTGCCCTTGCACACTCGCTTGCATCTTACCGGACACCCGGGACAGGTGTCTCGTCGCGTGAGGATTGTCTTTTCCATCTCCTCCCCACCGGTTTTATCGGCTGCCTCAAACTCACCCTCCTGGAAGTTCTTTGTCGGCAGGATCCCCAATTCATTAAGAGCCACTACCGTACCAGTGGTTCCTAACTCTCCCCAGTCGCCCATTTTTGGGTCCTTGAGGAGTTCATTGGAGAATTTTCGCCGGAGCCTCGTGAATTCTTCTTTTTTGAATATCTCCTTTTGCTGGGAACCCTTAACCACTATCGCCTTCAGCTTTTTCGATCCCATTACTGCTCCAAAACCAGGACGTCCCGCTGATCGGTTTCTATCATTTATGATACAGGAGAAGGGAATAAGCTTCTCTCCAGCTTGTCCGATAGAGGTCACCCTAGCTCCTCTGTATTTGTCCTCCAGAATTCTTTCGGTTTCAGCGGTAGCGAGACCCCAAAGGTTTTGTGCGTCGTGAATGCGTACCTTGCCATTTATTAGACTGACGTACTTTGGCTCCTCAGCCCGCCCTCTTACTATAATCCCATCGTAGCCGGATCTGCCCAGCTCGTGCCCCCAGAAGCCGCCAGCGTAGGCTTCATTCATCGTACCTGTCTTAGGGGATCGGGACATGACCAGATAACGACCTGCTCCAGCCACATTCGTTCCTTGAAGTGGTCCAGTGGCAAAGATTAGGATATTATCCTCCCCCAGAGGGTCCTCCTTTCCCTTCAGCTCCTCCAACATAATCCTGGCAGCAACCCCTCTACCTCCAAGGTGCTTCTCATACCAATCTGGAGGAATCTCGTAGTCACCAGTTTTGCCACTCGTAAGATCCACATCCAGATACCTACCAAACACACCCTTTATCATGCTATGTCCTCCTTTCACTCCTAGATCCACCTTTTTGGTACCCACTTAGTCTTTGACCATTATACACAACATGCCCACAGCGTCAATTTCCGGGAAGGTCGGTACTCTCAGCTTAGCTCTCTGAGCCAAAAAAGACAAGAGGGCCCTTGACTTTTAGTAGTTGCCACCAATGCCGTTCCGGGCATGGATCACGTAAGAACTTAGATTTGACAAAATATGAATGTTTGAAAGAAATTTTCAGTATAGAATCAATTCGAGGGGAAAAAATGGTTAGGCTGTCTCACCTTAGAAGACGAAGGAAAAATCCTGGATATAGATAGCTACTCCTCTTTTCTGGCACTAGAGACGGAAGAGAGAGCTATCCTTTTTACTCTTAATGAAGGGTGGGATACGTTTTGGACTAAGAGCTTTAGCTTCTCATCTGTTCTTTTCTGGATAGTGGGAGGAAGTCTCTTGTAGTCACGCTCAAAGTGAGTAGTTTGAATTAACTGCATTTATTTGTGGAGGTCATCAATGAGTTCTTCTACATTTTTGAACTTCTTGACTTTGCCTTTCTTAACGTCCTCTAAAGCTTCTTTGAGCATCTCCTCGCCCTTCTTAGATAGAGTAACAGCTTCGGCTTTATCAATTAGGACCTTGGGAACGAAAACTATCTTATTACCTTCTACTTCTGCTTCTAAATAATCACCTTCCTTAATACCTAAGGCTTTGCGGATTTTGCTGGGGAGTGTAATCTGTGCTTTTTCTCTGACCTGGACTAATGGCATTAGCTTTCCTCCTTTAGTTGTAAATAAATGATTCATATAGTTAGAAATTCTTACTTTCTTAGTATAGCAAATACCAAGAGGGGATGTCAAGTTCTCGAATTGAATCACGTAAAATAGTAAATATTTCCAAATGAGACTGCACCCGATAGGGCAATCAATGCATTAACACGCGTTATCGCACTTTTTGCTCTTTCGAGCTCTTCTCTCGACTGTTCATCGATAATTTTCATAGATTGATCTAAAACATCCTTATCATTTGATTTAATTTTTTCCAGTATTTCTTTGATTTTATACGTCATAATTTAGTCAACCCTAAATAATTAATAATTGAGTCTCTTAATTGGGAAACCAACTTTTTCTTCAATCCACGCCCATTGGATTAGCCTGGCACATATATTCAAAAAAGCTAATGAATGGGGAAAAACTGATCAAAACCCAAGTGAAAAAATACGTCGCTTCAAAACAGTTCCGCCAAGGACAAGATATCTGGAGGCTGAAGAAATAAAGGCCCTCTTAAATGCATGCCCCTCTTATCTGAAACC
>JAUWAK010000128.1 GCA_030602105.1 Candidatus Aerophobota bacterium
AAGGTGAACCCCTCGCCTTTCTTCCAGGCCCGTCCGGCTCTTTTAACCTTCTTACCCATTACACATCGTGTTTTCATTTAGAGACGCACCGCTCCTCCGTCCAAGACACTGATTCCCCGAGTCCAAAGGCATGTCACTGACAGAAGCTACGAGGACGCAGGGACAAAAGCATTATCAGAGGAAGCCCGTTTGCTAATGCTTTTTGGGATTCGGAACCTCTACCTTTTGGTGGGCAATTTCTGTGCCAGTCCTCCCTGCAACAAAAAACCACCCAGGAAAACCATTCCTGGGTGGTTCACCGAACTATCTTGACGAGTCGGGCCGCACCCTCCCTTGTGTTAAGACATTTAGCTTATGTTCAATATCCGACAATGCCCTTCCGGGAGGTCCTGGACCTATTTTGAACATTACCTTTGGGAAGACTGGTGGCTGGTTTCCTCTCCCAAGTTGAACCGCCAAACCTCATCTTTGAGAGAGGTCATTTTCCGATATACTCAAACATACTGAAATAGGGTAGGTACATAGCCACAGCAATTATTCCCACGGTAGCTCCCAGGAATAGTATCAAAAGGGGCTCAATAAGGCTGGCCAAAGAGTTCACAATGGCCTCTACCTCCTGATCATAGAAATCGGCTACCTTGTTGAGCATCTTATCCAGAGCTCCCGTCTCCTCGCCAATGGCAATCATATTTACCACCATAGGCGGGAAGACAGGAGATTTTCTAAGGGGATCAGCAATAGTATGTCCATCTCTTAGAGAATTTTGTGCCTCTTCCGTGGCCTTCTGAATGGTCATGTTCTCGGCTGCTTTGCCTGTCATATCCAGAGCATCCAGAATGGGAACTCCAGAGTCGGAAAGGATGGCCAAAGTTCGAGAGAATCTGGATAGAGCAACCTTGTGAAAGAGCTTGCCGAGTAGGGGGATCTTCAATTTCACCTTGTCCAGGAAGTATCCTCCCCTGGGGGATCTTTTGATGAAGTAATATCCAATTGCCAAAAGCACTACGATCAGAATGACCAGGTACAATTTGTCTATAGCAAAATCTGATAAATTAAGCAGAAATTGAGTGAGGGCAGGAAGTTCAGCTTGAAAGGACTCAGCAAAAAGAACCTCCATTTTAGGTAGAATAAGGAATAGAGCACAGGCGGTAAGTCCCCCCGCCATAAACATAACAAATATAGGGTAACGCATAGCTGTCTTTATTCGCTGTTTTACACTTTCTGCATATTCAAGATAACCCGCCAACCTGCCCAGGACTGTCTCCAGGATTCCTCCCATTTCCCCTGCTTTTACCATATTGGTGAAAAGAGGAGCAAAGATCCTGGGGTGCTTGGAGAGGGCCCCCGACAATGCCTTCCCTGCTTCCACGTCTTTTCTTACTTCAGTGACTATGTCCTTGAGGGTGGCATTGGGAGTTTGGTCAATCAAGATACCAAGAGCCTGGACTATGGGAATCCCCGCACTGATGAGGGTAGCGAACTGACGGGTGAAAATGATGAGATCCTGACCCTTGACACGTGGTTGGAAAATCTTCAGGCGGCGGGAAGATGTTTGCCGAAAAAAGGCAGAAAAGCCCCTTTTGTTAATGGAGATAACTGCCAACCCTCGAGGTCTTAACTGGCTGACAGCAGCTCTCTCATTTTCCGCTTCTACCACACCCTTTATTCTTTCTCCTTGCCTAGTTCTCGCCACATAATAGTAGGCAGCCACTTGTCTTCCTTAGGGACAGCGCTGGGATTTCTTCTCTCTAAAGACATCTACGGAAATAACCCTCATCATAGGGTCCCTGCCACTCGAACTAGGTCCTCCAGGGTGGTATCTCCCCGAATAACCTTCCTGAGAGCATTTTCCTTTAGAGGAATCATCCCGTTGGAAAGGGCAACTTTTCTGATTTCAATATCCGGGGCTTTTCTCAAGATTAGCTCGCGGATGCCATCATCAAGCTCTAGAGCCTCCATGGCAGCCATCCTTCCCCTGTAACCCGTCTCTTTACAAGTATTGCAGCCTTTCGCCTTGAAAAATACCGCGCCCTTTTCCACCTTCCCCTCCAATCCTACTTCCTTCAACAATTTGGGTGAAGGTTCATAGGAGACGGCGCACTCCTTGCATACCCTCCTCATAAGTCTTTGAGCTCCGACGAAAAGAAGAGCCCCGGATACCAGGAAAGGTTCCACCCCCATGTTGATCAATCTCGCCACAGCCCCTGGAGCATCATTGGTATGAAGAGTAGTGAACAGAAGATGACCGGTGAGAGCAGCTTTGATACCTATGTCTGCCGTCCCCAGATCCCTCATCTCCCCCAGCATGATGATATCGGGGTCCTGACGGAGGAAAGACCTGAGGATCCTGGCAAAGGTGAGTCCGATCTCTTCGTGCACCTGGATCTGACTGATTCCCTCCGCTTCGTATTCCACCGGGTCCTCAACGGTGACAATGTTTTTGTCCGGCCTGTTCACGGCCCTCAGAGCAGCATACAAAGTGGTTGATTTTCCACAACTGGTAGGCCCGGTGAGAACAATCATTCCATAAGGTTGACTGATAGCTTTCTGGTATTTCTCCAAAACGTTTCCCTCCAGCCCCAATCCGTCAATGGTAAGTCCCAGCAGTTGAGCCTTGTCGAGGAGCCTGAGCACCACCTTCTCTCCAAATCTAGTGGGGATGGTAGAAACTCGAAAATCAATATCCCGCTGGCGGGCTTTAACCTTGAATCTTCCATCCTGAGGGAGTCGACGCTCAGCAATATTGAGCTCAGAGAGAATCTTTATGCGCGAGACAACGGCATTTTGTACCCTCTTGGGAAGGGTAGTAACAGGAGATAGCGCTCCATCGATTCGGTATCTTACCTGGACTTTTTTCTCAAAAGGTTCGATATGAACATCACTGGCTCGATCTTTTATGGCCCTGGATAGGACTAGATTAACCAATTTGATAATAGGAGCCTCCTCCGCTTCCTTCATTAGCTTGTCCAGGTCAACGGACTCAGCATCTCTTACTACTTCTACCGTATCCTCACTCCCGGATTCTTCAATCAATTCGGCCAGACTTCCTGTGGCCACTGTGGAATAGTAATCTCCAATAACCTGATTAATTTCGGAGGGAGTAGCAACAATGGCCTGGATATTACATCCGGTGATGGCCCTCAAGTTATCAATCATCAATACATTCAGGGGATCAGCGGTAGCAACGGTAAGCGTATTGCCGGATCGAGAAAGAGGAATCACTTTTTCTTTCCTCACCACCCGTGCAGGGATCATCTTCATTACTTTGGGATCCAGGATATAGTGACTGAGTTTCATATGGGGAATGCCTAGCTGTTCAGCTAAACC
>JAUWAK010000136.1 GCA_030602105.1 Candidatus Aerophobota bacterium
TGTTTAGAAGCAAATGTTGCTCTTATTAACTGCATTCCGGTTTTTATTGCTTCTGATAGGCAATTTGCAGAAAGATTTGAGCAAAAAGGTCTTCCCATAGTAGGAGATGACATTAAAGCACAGATTGGAGCTACTATTACCCACAGAACCCTTGCTAAATTATTCACAGACAGGGGTGTTAAGCTAGATAGGACCTACCAACTAAATACGGGTGGAAACACAGACTTTCTGAATATGCTGGCACGAGAAAGACTTGAATCAAAAAAGACTTCCAAAACAGAGGCGGTTCAGTCCGTCCTAAACGAACCACTAGAGCCAGACAATATCCATATTGGTCCGTCTGACTATGTAGCCTGGCAAAAAGACAACAAGATTTGTTTCCTCAGAATGGAAGGGAGAGTCTTTGGTGATGTTCCAATGAATCTAGAACTAAGGCTGAGCGTAGAGGACTCACCAAATTCTGCTGGCTGTGTAATAGATGCTATTAGGTGCTGCAGGTTAGCCCTGGATAGAGGAGTGGGTGGTGTTCTTACCTCAATTTCTGCGTACACTATGAAACATCCCCCAGAGCAGTTCCCTGATGATAAAGCCAGGGGCATGGTGGAGGAGTTCGTACAGGGAAAGCGTGAAAGATAAAGATGAGAGCGCTAGTAATCGCTGCCGGGGAAGGAAGAAGACTGGCGAGTCTAACAAAAGATAAGCCTAAGGGACTAGTTGAGCTCTTAGGCTTGTCTCTTTTGGAAAGGGTAATATTGACCGCAAAACAAGCAGGCATCTGGGAATTCTTAGTAGTTACAGGTTACCTTAAGAATAAAATGAAAAGAGAATTGGGAGATGGAAGTAAGTATGGTGTGAAGGTAAGCTATATTGAGAATACGGAATGGCGAAGAGGGAACGGAGTCTCCCTTTTGAAAGCCAAAGAATCACTTAAGGAGGACTTTATCCTGTTAATGTCAGATCACATCTTTGATGATCGTATTTTGAGGAAGCTTGCCAGCTCCGAGCTGAGGAGTTCTGTTATTTTGGCTGTTGACAGAAGAGAGCCGCTGCCAGGGGATACGGTAGTTCTGGAAAGGAAAGGAAAAATTGTTGAAATAGGCAAGGATATAGAGAGATCAAATTGTGTAGATACCGGTATCTTTCTGTGCTCACCGAAGATATTCTCCTATGTCGAAGAGGCGGTAAAGGAAGGCAGAGAGGAGCTTGCGGCTGGCATTGCTAGAGCTGCGAAAAATAGAGATGCTCAAGTTTTGGATATTGCCAAAATCGAAAGCTATGCATCAAAGATGAGAAAAGAGATTACACCCTGGTGGATTGATATTGATACAGAACAAGATCTAGGATGTGCGGAAAAAATCATCATTGAAAACGCAAGCAAAAACCCTTCCGACGCTCTCGCTTGTTACATTCATAAACCGGTAGAGAACAGACTCGTGTCATGGATGGCTAGTTTTGATATCACACCAAATCAAGTGACTATCCTGGTCAATGTCCTAGCCTATGGTGTAGCTGCTTTATTCTTTCTTGGCTACCTGCTACCTGCTTCGATTCTAACCTTTGTTGTAGGAATAGCTGATGGGCTAGATGGGAAATTAGCAAGAGTGAAATTGAGAACAAGCAGGCTGGGTTCCTTGGAACATTCTTTCGATTTGTTGTTTGAATTTTCCTGGTTCATAGCTCTTTCCTGGTATCTCTTTCGTTCAACAGATAGCAGCGCTCCATTGATTCTTTGTGTATTCATAATACTTTTTATAGCCTTTTACAGGCATGTGTACGATCAATTTAGAAGGGCGATGGACAAAAGTTTAGATGATAGCGGAGGTTTTGAAAGGAAATTCAGACGGATAGCTGGTAGAAGGAACCTCTACAATATACCTATTCTGGTAGGCATACTATTAGTTCCTTTTTACTCTTTAGACACTCTCATCTACTCCTTGGTTTTCATATTGCTGCACTCTGGTACTACGGCAGTGGTATATTCTTTAAGAGCTATGAAGCATATGCGTGCTGTAGACCGCAAGACAGCGTAGATAAAAATGCGGTGGCTTAAAAGTTATTTACAGCCCTTCCAGTTGCTGGAATCTCTCGATCTTGCCTGTCACCAGACCAAAGGCCTTCGTTTGAGCTCCCCCAAACCTTCTTCGGCAAATTTGTACGGTCACTGCAGGTTTTCCCTATGTCATTAATTCCTATAACAATCCTGGTCTTTTTTTGCGACTGGCTCTCTAAGTTTTTGGTGCAAAGAAATCTTTCTCCGGGTGAGTCTTATACTCTGGTAGATAATGTCCTCTCTCTTACTCACCTTAGAAATCCGGGAGCTTTGTTCGGCCTTCTCTCAGGAGAGGCCCCTCTCATAATATTCCTCAACTTCGCCATCATTGTGTTGATTACCATCATCTGGCTAAAGGTTATGCGAGGAAAATGGCAATATGAGGTCGGCTTGGGGATGATTCTAGGAGGGACCCTGGGCAACCTATGGGACCGAATAGGTGACGGCGTAGTAATCGATTTTGTCGATCTTAATCTTTGGCCTGTATTCAACCTAGCTGATGTTTCCCTTTGCATTGGAGTGGGGATCATCATTTTCGGGCTCATAAAACAAGAGCTAAAATGACGTAGGTTCCCGATACCTCCTGAATAAAGGAAGTATGATCTGTGTGAGGAAGGTTCATAAGATGCGATGAGACGCTCCTCCCCCAAGATCCAAAAGTTTGGCTGGATGTTTTCAGGAGGCCAGGACAGCTGGAGTGGTCTCTTTCCCCTCAAGGCACTTCTGGTCGAGGGGGACAACAAAGCGGCAACAGTAATTGTAAGGATGGGTGACTTAAAGAGAACGCAACTACCCGGGCTGTGAGATTTAATGAAGCTTGTGATCAGCTTGAAGATTGACAGGCGGCGGGAATGCAGTAGCCTATGTCGGCAGATAAGAAGAAGCCAGCAAGGTCAAGGAGAGAAAAATGAAAGACGCTGTTCTGAAGGACTATCGCACTAGGACTCCAGAGTCGGAAAAGCTTTTTGAGCGAGCCAAAAAAGTTATGGCCGGTGGAGTTTGCCATAACATTCGTTACTTTCCTCC
>JAUWAK010000149.1 GCA_030602105.1 Candidatus Aerophobota bacterium
CCTTCCTTAACTGGTTTTCCCAGAAAGTCAGTTGTTACTCCCCTGCCCAAAGCTTCAATCCTGCCCATAAACTCATGACCAAGGCAGATAGGATAGGTAATTCCTGGAAGGTGCCCATGGTACATATGGATATCTGTTCCACATACACCGGCTAGCTCTTGCTTTACAAGAATTGTTCCCGAAGCAGGGTCTGGAATAGGGTACTCTTTCAACTCAAACTTTCCATCCGGCCTGTCAAGCACTGCAACCATTCCCTCTTTTCCCATCTTAGCCTCCTCAATAAGAATCCAAAAATCAAGACATTAGACTTTCACTTCCAGAGAACTACTCAAGAATTCTCAAGTTCAATAGAATCTTTAGACATTTCAATATGTTCCATCGTCATCTTCTCAGCCTTTTTTGCATCTCGTGCCCTAATAGCCTCCAAGACAGCCTCATGCTCTTTAAGAGCTTGTTCTGCTTTTTTCTTATTCTTTGTCATACGTACTCTGAATACATGAATAAGGGTGTAAAGGTTAGCCATAATGCTGGTAAGTCTTTGGTTGTGGCAGTTTTTCAGGATTGAATCGTGAAGTTTTACATCAAAGTCCATACAGGCTTTGAAACTTTCCTTACCGGGACCTTTTGCCTTCTCAAGGAGGGCACTTAGCTGTTTTATTTCCCTATCAGGGATGAAAGTGGCTGCTTTGCCGGCAGCCAAACCTTCCAAGACCCTTCTTATTTCATATATCTCCTCAATATCTTCTCTGGTTAGCTTTTTTACATAGGCTCCACTGCGAGAGACAATCTCTACCAGACCTTCATTGGATAATCGAGCTAAGGCTTCCCTTACCGGAGTCCTGCTTACTCCAAAGCTGGAGGCTAATCGGTCATCGAACAGGCGCTCACCCGGCCTTAATTCTTCATTAATGATTCGATCCTTGAGGACATCGTATATCTTCTCACTCAGGCTGGCATGCTGAATTAGCGGCTTTTTCGCCATTTTACTTTTTGGATGATTGTCTTCGAATATTAAATACCATATTCAAAATTTTTGTCAAGAAATATCCCGGCACAATTTTCCCTTGCTCCACAGGAAGGCAACCAACGATCATAGAATCAGAAGGTGTTTCCTGGAAAACCCACGGTGCAGACCAAACCCCTCTGCTATCTCGATAGCTTCATTGAACTCACTTAACCTGGGTCCTCGATTCATCTCGGGATAGTGGGAGGCTTCATACATAGGTCGGTATTGCGGCATAATGTTCACATAGCTCTCCTCTGAGACATCTTTAGCAACGAATCTCAGCACAGCTTCGCTCCCCGCTAGATTATTGGGTAGAACCAGGTGGCGGATGAGAAGACCTCTCTCGGCAATTCCCTCTTCATTTACCCTCAAATCCCCGACTTGCCGGTGCATTTCCTTTAAGGCCTTCCTGCAGACCTCAAAATAATCGGGAGCGTTAGAGAATCTCCTGGTAGGAGCGGAGTCGCTGTATTTCACGTCAGGCATGTAAATATCCACGATGCTCTCCAGAAGTCCCAAAGTCTCGACTTTCTCATATCCACCACAGTTATAAACTATGGGAATCTTCAATCCTTTTTCAATAGCCATCTTAACCGCTCTCACAATCTGAGGAGTAAAGTGGGTAGGGGTGACAAAATTGATATTGTGACAGCCTGTCACCTGAAGGTGAAGCATACCCCTGGCAAGCTCTTCGCAAGAGATAAGTTTTCCCTCACCCAGATGACTGATCTCAAAGTTCTGGCAGTAGAGACATCCAAGATTGCAGTGGGACAAGAATATGGTTCCCGACCCTCCCCGCCCCACCAGTTCCTTCTCCTCTCCAAAATGAGGCCCAATTGAAGATACCGTAAGCTCCCTGGTAGATTTGCAGTATCCCTTCTCACCCTCGGCTCTGTTAACTCTACACTCCCTGGGACAAAGACGGCAGTCGGTGAGGATCTGGCTAAGCTTTTCAATCTTTCTGTCTAGCTCAGCGCTCTCATAGAGGTGAAGATAGCAGGGTTTCATCTTATTGCATGAACTGCCTTATACTGGAGCCAGTTTTTCTTGAGACTTACAAAGTCCTCAAAGGAGGATTGCAAAAGGAAGGGATTGCTTCTCTTCTCCTCCTCCATGGTGGAAGAGGGTTTTACCCCACAATCATGCCCGGGATAGATCTTCACCGAATCATCAAGCACCAGGAGCTTCCTGTGAAGACTCTCATATTGTTTTTTTGCCCCAGAGCCATAATCGGTTCCCCCTACCTTTCCGACAAAGAGGGTATCTCCGGTGAGGAGTCTACCTTCTACCAAAATACATATACCGTCATCAGTATGACCAGGGGTATGAATAATATTTAGCTTTAGAGTACCTAACTCGATGACCTCTCCATCCTTCACACCGACATCGAGGTCCGAACCTCTCCCCTCGTAACCCAAGATCTTGGCCCCGGTTTTGGCCCTCAAGTAATGATTGCCATTAATATGGTCGCCGTGAGAATGGGTATTGATAATGTAGATAATTCTTAAGCCGTGGTTTTGCGCTATTTCCAGAACCCTTTGCGGTGAAAATGATGGATCTACTACTGCGGCTGCGTCCCTCTTCTCATCCCCTATCAAGTAGGAGAAGTTTCTGTACCCACCCACCCTGATTTGCTCGAAAATCATGGTTTTACACTCAACAGGTTCAAAATGTTTCCACCAAGAATCTTCTCTTGCTCTTTTTCTCCCACTCCCAGCTCGTCCAATATGCCCTTTTGCTCCTGAAAGATGTTGTATCTGTACCCTCGGGGAAAATAGCTGGAATCAGTACCGAAGATAAGCCTTTCTGGTCC
>JAUWAK010000097.1 GCA_030602105.1 Candidatus Aerophobota bacterium
AAAGAAAGGGGAATTCGTGGTTCCTGTTTCTATTCGATGAAAGAGAGGGTGGAGGACATACTGCTAATCCTGCCGCCTGGAGATTTATGACCTTTCGCTATTTTTTCGCATCTCGAGCGCCAAGAGGCCCGAAACATACACTCACAGAATGGCATGTTTATCTTTGCGTGGCGGTGGGTAAAATATGATTTGTCCAAAATAGGGGGGATGTGGCTCAGTGGGTAGAGTGCTTGCTTCGCATGCAAGAGGTCGGGGGTTCGAATCCCCCCATCTCCACCATAAGGAGAAAAAATGCCCTATCAGGTTCTGGCCAGAAAATGGCGTCCTCAACTCTTTGAGGAAGTAGTGGGACAAGAACATGTGGTGAGGACATTAAGGAATGCTATCTCTATGAAGCGGGTCGGACATGCCTATCTTTTTACAGGACAGAGGGGAACAGGAAAAACCAGCACGGCCCGTATTCTGGCTAAGACCTTAAATTGTAAGGATGGACCCACCCCTAGTCCCTGCAATCAGTGTGATAATTGTCAGGAAATAACCAGGAGTGAGTCTTTGGATGTACTGGAGATCGATGGGGCTTCAAATCGGGGTATTGATGAGGTGAGAGATCTTCGCGAGAGGGTAAAGTTCACCCCTGCCAAGGGAAGATATAAGGTCTATATCATAGATGAAGTCCATATGCTCACCCGCGAGGCTTTCAATGCTCTTCTTAAGACTCTGGAAGAGCCGCCCTCTCATGTCGTTTTCGTCCTAGCCACCACCAATCCTCATAAGCTTCCCCTTACTATTATTTCGCGCTGTCAGAGGTTCGACTTTAGAAAAATCTCCACTGCCGAGATTCTTGCCCGCCTTGAGCAAATAGTGGAAAAAGAGGGGATAGGTATCAGCAAAGGTGCCCTTGGCCTTATTGTTGAAGGAGCAGAGAATAGTATGCGGGATGCTCAGGGAACTCTTGACCAGGCTATCTCCTATGCTCGGGGTAAAATTGAGGAGCAGGATGTAGCTGAGATCATGGGAATTCCTGAAAAGAAGTCTCTTCTGGCCCTCACCGAGAACGTAGCTCGCAAGGACCCCCTGGCCAATATTGAATTAGTTAACCAATTGCTTGAGAAAGGGAAAGATCCTGAATGGCTGATCAAGCGCTGGCAGAAATGGTTCAGGGACCTGATGGTGGTGAAGATGGGGGGAGGGGATCTTGTCTCTCTTTCACCTCCAGAGCGCAAAGAGGCTGACAATCAAGCTGGCCGTTTCAGCTTAAAAGAGCTACTGCACATTATGGAGCTTCTTGGCCAGGCCAGAAGAAAGGTATCTTTCTCCTCTCAGCCCCAGATTCAACTGGAGGTCCTGGTGGTTCAGCTTTCTTCAGATTTTGAGCTGGAGGACCTTGCCTTGAAAGACCCTGATTTGGCCAGGGTCTATCAGAAGATAGTTGATCTGGAGGAAAAACTAGGTGTCGCATCACCCGCTCTCGAAAAAAAGATGGAGCCGTCTTCGGGGGCTGTGGAGAAAAAAGAGCCAAAGATAACTCCTCTATCTACCCCGAAAGTCGGGGAAAGAAAAGAGGAAGAAAGTAAACAGGGAAAAGGCTCACCTCAGGCTCAAAAAGGGGAAAAGCGCCAGCCCCAGCGGGAAGAAGCTCCCGCGACTGACCAACTTGATGAGTTTCCCCAAAAGTGGAAGCTTGTGGTCAGGGAAGTTGAGAGTAGGCGAAAATCTATTGGCTCTATTATGCTGAAGGCAAAGGTTTTGAAGGTGGAGGGTAGCTCCGCTACCCTGGGACTGGTGAAACCGTTTCACCGGGAGAGCCTAAAAAAGAAAGAAAACGTTCGCCTTATTCAGGAAGTTCTCGACAAATTCGTCGGTTCTAACTTTACCCTCCGCTATGTCTTGCTTGAAGAGGAAAAAGAGAGAACGCCAGAGGAGATTTCCTCCGGGAACAAACTAGCGGATCTGGTGGCCAGGACCACGGATCTTTTCCACGGGGAAATAGTGGAGGATACAACCAGGAGGTAGTTTCGATGATAGAGGATGTTGCCAAACTCCTTCGGCAATTTCATGCTATGCAGGGGGAGATGAAGAAAATTCAGGAACAAATCGCCAGAGAAGAAGTTGCTGGCTCTAGCGGCGGAGAAATGGTCAAGGTAACCATTAATGGCAAGTTTGAGGTGCTTGATGTGCAATTGGACAGGAAACTCTTGGAAGAGGGTAATGTAGATATGCTCGAGGGTATGATCGTCGCAGCGATGAACAACGGCGTGGCTAAGATGCAGGAGTTGCTCAAGGAGAAGGTGAAAGAACTCACCGGGGGACTAAATCTAGGGGAACTGGGAATCCCCGGGCTTCTTAGTTAAACCTTGTACTCCGACGATCTCCTCAGGACCTTGCTTTTCACATATCGAGGGTATCTAGACAAAGGGAAATGTGGAATTTACTGGTGAGCTAACTCTTTCAGAAAGCTCTGGACAGGAGCTGAAATTTTGGGCAAAGTGTGATTGGCAAGCGTTTCTTGCACATCCCCCGCCAAGAGCCTGTAGCCCTTGTCCTGGAGGGGGTTGACACGAGGTTGGACTTGTGTATAATTATAGTTCAAAAAAGGAGGGTGCAGGATGAAGATTAAGCCCCTGGGTAAGAGAATAGTGGTAAAAGCTCTGAAACAGGAGGAGAAAACAGAAGGAGGGATTTATCTACCTGAGACTGCCAGTAAGGAAAAACCCCAGCAGGGAAAGGTAACCGCGGTTGGAGCCGAGTTCAAAGGGGTTAAGATAGGCGACACAGTCATCTTTGCCAAATACGGGGGGACGGAGATAAAGATCGAAGACGAAGACTATCTCGTCCTCGGCGAGGATGATGTTTTGGGCGTAATAGAATAAAAGTAACAGGAGGGAATAAGAATGGCTAAGCAAATATTATTTAGAGCCGACGCCAGACAGGCTCTAGTGAGGGGTGTGGATCAGCTGGCTGACGCTGTCACCATTACCCTGGGTCCTAAAGGGCAAAACGTGGCTCTGGCCAAAAGTTTTGGTTCTCCCACCGTCACTGACGACGGGGTGACAGTAGCCAAGGACATTGAACTTAAGGATGCCAGTGAGAATGTGGGTGCGCAGCTAGTCAAGGAGGTAGCTGAAAAAACCAAAGATGTAGCCGGGGACGGAACGACTACAGCTACTCTTCTTACTCAATACATAATTCATCAAGGATTGAAACATGTCATGGCGGGGGTCAATCCCACTCATCTGAGAAAAGGAATAGAAAAAGCGGTAAATGCAACAGTAGATGAGATCAAGAAAATGAGTAAAGTGGTCAAGGACAAAACGGCCATCGGCCAGGTAGCCACAGTAGCTGCTTCCAACGATCCCGACGTAGGTGATCTCATTGCTGATGCTATGGATAAGGTAGGAGAGGATGGAGTCATCACTATTGAAGAGGGTAAAACAGCCACCACCAACCTGGAAATTGTGGAAGGTATGCAGTTCGATAGAGGGTATCTGTCCCCTTATTTCATTACCAATCCCGATAAGATGGAAGTGGCGATGGAGGATGTCTACATTCTCCTACATGACAAGAAGATCAGCAATATGAAGGACCTACTTCCTCTTCTGGAAAAAGTGGCTAATACAGGTAAAGCCTTCCTCCTTATTTGTGAGGATGTGGAGGGCGAAGCCTTGGCTACCCTGGTGGTCAATAAGATCCGCGGAACTCTGAAGTGCGCCGCCGTCAAAGCTCCCGGCTTTGGAGATCGAAGGAAAGCCATGCTGGAGGATATTGGTGTCCTTACCGGAGGCGAGGTGATAGCCGAAGATCTCGGCTTGAAACTGGAGAGTGTTGATATTTCTACGCTGGGCAAAGCCAAGCGAATAAAGATCGACAATGAGAATACCACCATTATTGAGGGTCAGGGTGAGCGGAAAAAGATCGAAGATAGGATAGCTCAGATCAAACTTCAGAAAGATGATACAGATTCTGACTACGACCGAGAGAAGCTTGAGGAGAGATTGGCTAAGCTGGCTGGTGGAGTAGCGGTGATTAATGTGGGTGCCGCCACAGAAGCCGAGATGAAGACCAACAAAGCCAGAATTGAAGATGCTGTAGCTGCCACCAGAGCTGCTGTGGAAGAGGGAATAGTACCTGGGGGAGGGGTAACTCTTATCAGGGCTATTGCCGCTCTACATAAGATAAAGGCGGATAATCCTGATGAGCAAATTGGAATAAGAATTATTCGGGATTCCCTCAGAGAGCCGCTTCGTAAGATTGCGGAAAATGCTGGTCTAGAAGGAGGGGTGGTGGCGGAAGAAGTCATAAAGAGACAGGGTTCGGTCGGGTTCAATGCAGAGACTGGGAAATACGAGGATCTATCAGAGGCTGGGGTCATCGATCCTGCCAAAGTGGTTCGAAGCACCATCCAGAATGCAGCCAGTGTTGCTACCCTTATTCTGACTACTGACGCTCTGGTTACTGACATACCGGAAGA
>JAUWAK010000052.1 GCA_030602105.1 Candidatus Aerophobota bacterium
ACTCGCTTCCAAACAAGGCGCAAATCCTAGTTTTGAGTCATCCAGAATCAAGTGGGGGGACTGGTATGGGGAAATTGCTTTGGGAGCCATCGGCAGAGCGCAAGAGGAATGCAAACATAACAAAGTTCGTGGATCTCGTGAACAAACGCTACCAAGAGAAATTTCATTCTTATGAGGAGCTGTACGACTGGTCGATAGACCATATTCCCGATTTCTGGGCCTGCATGTGGGATTTTGCTGAAATCAAAGCCTCCAAAGACTATGAGATAGTCGTTGACGATGTCAGCAAGATGCCAGGAGCCAAGTGGTTTATTGGTGCCAAGCTGAACTTTGCCGAAAATCTTCTTAGATACAGGGGGAACCGTACGGCTTTCATATTTAGAGGGGAAACCCAAGAATCAGTCAGAATGAGTTACGCAGAGCTTTATGATGCCGTGGCGCGTCTTGCAACCTCACTTCGGGAAATAGGAGTTTCCCCGGGAGACCGAGTAGCTGCGTACATGCCCAATATGATCGAGACGGCTGTTGCGATGCTCGCCGCTACCAGCATTGGTGCTACCTGGGCTTCGTGTGCTACGGATATTGGTCCAGAGGCAGCCCTGGACCGTTTTGGTCAAATTGAACCCAAGGTTCTATTCACTGCCAACGGTTATTTCTATAAGGGGAAAACTTTCAATTCTCTTTCAAATGTGGCCAAAATTGCAAGGGGAATACCTTCAATTGAGAAAGTCATAGTCACTTCCTATACGGAGGAGACACCCGATATTAGCTATATTCCTGATTCTGTGCATTTTGACGATTTTCTGTCCAAGGAAAGAGGGCTCGAGATTGAATTCGAACAACTGCCCTTTGACCATCCCGTACACATTATGTTTTCCTCTGGAACTACGGGCAAGCCAAAATGTTTGGTGCAGGCAGCTGGTGGAATCCTTATCAATCACCTAAGGGAACTCATACTACACACAGATCTAAAGTGCGAAGATACGATCATGTACATGACAACCTGTAGCTGGATGATGTGGAATTGGCTCCTAAGTTCCCTGGCATTGGGAGCTACTGTAGTGCTGTACGACGGCAGTCCTCTTTATCCTGATTCAGGTGCTATGTGGAAGCTAATTCAGGATGAGAGAATAACCATTTTCGGTACCAGTGCAAGCTATATTAACTTTCTCAAGAAATACGGAATTGAACCCGGCAGAGACTATGATCTCTCGTCACTCAGAGAAATATCCCAGACCGGTTCACCCCTTTCGGCCGATGGATTTGAATATGTTTATCGAGAAATCAAAGAAGATGTGCACCTTAATTCCATATCGGGCGGCACAGACATAAATGGCTGTTTCGCTATTGGAAATCCCATCAGTCCTGTATATGCCGGTGAGCTGCAAGGTCCAGGTTTGGGAATGATAGTCAAGGCGTACGATGAGAAAGGCAACTCAATAGTTGATGAACAAGGAGAGCTTGTTTGTGAAGCTGCTGCTCCTTCCATGCCTCTTTATTTCTGGAATGATCCAAATGGTGAAAAATACAGGGAGGCTTACTTCAATGTCTATCCCAATGTGTGGCGTCACGGTGATTATATTATGGTTCATGGTGATACAGGTGGGATTACTTTCTTCGGCCGTTCTGACTCAGTCTTGAAGCCCTTTGGAGTTCGAATAGGTACAGCCGAGATATATAACCAGATGGAAAAACTGGAAGAAGTCGCTGACAGCCTTGCAATAGGGCAGAGCTGGCAGGAAGATCAGCGCATTATCCTCTTTATCAAACTTGCCCAAGGATATCATCTAACGGAGAATTTGAAAACTAAGATCAAAAAGGCTCTGCGTCAGAATGCCTCGCCCCGTCATGTCCCAGCCAAGATCATCCAGGTTCAAGACATTCCCTACACTCTGAACATGAAGAAAGTGGAAAGTGCAGTTACCAATCTGATCCATGGTAGAGCGGTCCTGAACAGGGACGCTTTGATTAATCCGGAATCATTGGATTGCTACCAGAACCTCAAAGAACTTGAGTCCTAGTGCACCGCACTCATTGAACTTGAAGCCGAAGTTTTTTGGTCTGGGCAGAGGAAAGAAACTTGCGTTTTTCCTGAGTATCCTGAGGGATGAATCAAGCCTTCATTCTGCGTAAAATATCCCAGTAAGCGCCTCGATGACCTTTACGTATTGCCTCTATGAGAGCTATGTTCTGATTATAGTTGTAGTTTTTGCTTTTGCCCACATCTTTTGGGAAGAAGAATCTTTCATCATCTCCCACCAATTTCTCAACATGGGGAAAGATTCCATCACCTAACTGAGAGGAAAGATAAAAGATGGGTCTAAAGAAATCACGATCTGGAGTCTCCCCGTGAAGATGGCGATTTTTCTCGAAAGGCCCCTGCTTTAGGATACTGGAAGAAAGAGAGGTACCAGGATAAACTCTAGCCCCTATTGTTATTCCCACCCGGTCGGGATCTACTCTTTTCATAAGTTCAATAGTGTCTCGAAGAGTCTCTTTGTTTTCCCCGGGTCCGCCGAGAAGTAGATCATACATAAACACGATACCATGTCTGTGACAAAGCTTTGCAGTCTCCTCAATCTCTCGAGAGCTGAAGCTTCTGCCCAAGGTCTTTAACATCTTATCGCTACCGCTATCCACTCCAAAATCAACTCCCGCACAACCTGCCTTGTGCATAAGAAGAGCTAGTTTCTCGGAGAACGGGAAAGGCGAACAGTACGCATACCAATGAAGCTTTGTATGCACCCGTTCCTTTATTATCTCCTGGCATACACTTTCTGCATGTTCGGGGGGTAGGTTGAATTCACTATCACAGATATGTACGTAATTGATCCCTTTTTGCAAAAGCCTTTTGAGTTCCCAGACTACATGGTCCGGAGGCCTTAGCCGGATCTTTTTCCCTTTTATCAAAGGATCAGCGCAGTAAACACATCCTTGATTGCATCCTCTTTTGGTCTCTATGCTGCCCATTCCTCCTTCCTCGAAGTACCTCTCATTATCCACAAAATCTCTACTCTGTAGAGGAAGTTCCTTTAGATCAAGATGAGGAAAACCCGTGCTGACCAGCCCATTGCCATCTCTGTAAATAAGCCCGGGGATACCTTTTATATCCCTTCCTTTTGGAATGTGCTGAATCAGCAGAGGAAAAGATTCTTCACAGTCACCCACCATCCCTAGATTTATATCACAGTAGCCGAGGATCCGCTTTGGCATAACGGAAAAACCGGATCCTCCCAGTACAATGGGAGCGGAGGTTCTTTTCTTAACCTCATCAACTATTCTTCTTATGCCGGGTAGAAAAAAGTCTTGACTTGCATAAACACAGTCATCCGTATTTCGAATGTTAATTCCTACAATCCGAGGGTGATTTTTCGTAAAGTAATTTTCTATCTCAGAAAGAGGATCGGGGGAAAAACAGAGGTCAAGTACGGCAACCTTGAGACCTCTTTCCACAAGGGATTGGGCGAGGTAGTCAAGACCAAGAGGTGAGATAGGTGGCTTCATCGAATTGGTATTTACCAGTGTAACCAAGCCGGACACCATTATTTTACTGCTCCAAAGGTCAGTCCCCGGACAATGTAGCGCTGCAGGTAAACCACCAGGACAAATGCGGGAATTAAAGCCAGACTCGAAAGGGCACACATTAGAGGCCAGTCAAATCTCATGGTTCCAGCCAAAGATGCCACAAGAACAGGAACAGTACGGGCTGCCTCCGAGCTCAGGATAAAGGCAAACAAAAACTCATTCCAGGATAGAAGAAATACAAGAGCAGATACTGCAACAATCATAGGAGCAGCCACGGGAACCAGAACGTAAAGAAGAACCTGAGTTCTAGTTGCTCCATCGACTATGGCAGCTTCTGCCAGCTCAGACGGAATCTCCTCAAAGTATCCTTTCAGGAGCCATATGGCAAGGGGGAGATTAATGGTAAGATGAGCCACCGTTACCGCAAATATGGTATCCACAAGACGGAAGGTGCGCAGAATAATATAGAGGGGAACAATTATTCCAAAAGCAGGAGCCATCCTTATGCTGAGTATCCAGAAACCTATATTTTGACTTGCCTTTGTCTTGAGATTGGCTAGAGCATATCCCGCCGAAATGCCAAGTACCAGTACCAGGAGAACATTGGACAAAGACACAATGGCACTGTTCATAAATGCTTTGAGCATCCCTCCTCCGAGGGCTTTATGGTAAGCTTCAAAAGTAGGGATCCATATAAGGTCGGGAGGAATCTTTAGAGCCTGGTACATACTCTTAAAGGAGGACTGAACTAACCAGACGAGGGGAAAAAGAACAAACACAAGGTAGGTAAGGACTATGGCATAGAGGATGAGCTTTTTCAAATTACTGAACTTTTCCACATACATCAGGTAATTCTCCTTATCAGGAAAATACCCACTCCTATGGTCATAACTAGCATAATAATGGCTAGAGCCGCTGCCTCTCCAAGATTAAAGTAGAGAAAGCCAATCTTCCAGCCTAAGAGGGGAAAGGTCTGGGTAGCGGTTCCGGGCCCCCCACTGGTCATAACGAAGATGGTGTCAAATACATTGAAGGCATCAATAAATCTTATGATCAAAGCTATAATAACAGCCGGCTTTATTAGAGGGAACGTGACATGACTGAACAGTTGCCAGCTGGAGGCTCCATCTATCCTTGCCGCTTCATAAAGATCAGGAGAGACAACCTGCAGACCTGCAAGCAGAATCAGGAACATCAAAGATGTCTTGCTCCAGACATCGGCCATTATAATGGAGCCCAAAGCCAGTGAAGGATCGGCAAGAAGACTCCTCATAAACCCCACGGCGGGCAGCATATAGGCTCCTATTACCCCCACCTCTCTGTTTAAGGCAAATTTCCAGGCAAAACCGGCTACCACGGGAGGGATCACCAGAGGTAGGGCAATGAGGGTTCTCATAATACCCCTACCTTTCAGCTCCTTATTCAGTATTAAAGCTAATCCGAGACCCAGGATAAAGGTCAAGGATGTGGTTGAAAAGGTGTATATCACTGAAACTTTCAACGACTGAAGAAACTCAGATGAGGTCAAAACACGGGCGAAATTCTCAAACCCGATAAAAGGCATGCCTCTTTTGAACAGTACCCACTCGTGGAGGCTGGCATAAAAGAGAAAAAAGGTAGGAAAGGCAACTATGCAAACAAGAACTAACACTGCAGGAATGAGAAATTTATACTGCCAACTCAGTTTATTTTTCCTTTTTGGGGGCCAGGTGAACCCTGACCCCCATTTCTATCCACTCTTACTACTTGTAGTAACCACCTCTCAGCATGGTCTCCAGTGCCCAGGTCTGCAGTCCAGAGAGAACCTGATCAACGGATTTCATTTTGGCTATTGCCTCTGATGTAGCGGTCCCTATTCTATCCATATACTCATTAAGTTCAGGGATGTAGGGGAAATAGAAAGGTTCTGCCTCTAAGATGGATTCCTCGTTAAGCTTTATCTCTTCCATTCCATATCTTTTGACCAGAACATCGCTGTACAGAACTGATTTCATGGTGACATTGGGCCACTGAGTTCTCTCGGCGAAGGCCTGCATGGATTCTTTGCCCATGAGGAAGCTCAGCACCTTCCAGGCTTCCTTTTTGTGTCTTGAGTCTTTATTCATTCCCAGAGAGAAGGTCCAGAAGCTCTGTATTTGCTTTCCGCCAGGTCCTGTGGGAATTTTGGCGAATCTGGTGTACTTTTTGACATTTTCGTCTTCAGTAACCCCAAGGGCTGCATAGGCATTGATAGCTGAAGGCATAAGTATTACCGCTTTACCCATAGCGTAAATATTCATCATATCTACCCAGGTATGGGTGGCAATTCCCGGAGGACCGTACTCTTGAGAGATCTCAACAAAGGCACTGAATCCAGGAGCAAAATCCCCAGTGAAGATTGGCATAGCCTTTTTGTCCCTGATCTGGTCTGGAGTCGTTGCTCCTCCCTCAAACCAAGCAGGATATCCCGCCCAGGCGTAAACAAACCCCGCGACATCTAAAGTAGGCTCCTCACCAGGTGCACCACGCATGGTTACGGGATAAACGTCGGTTATTCCGTCTCCACGCAGACCTGACTTCAGCGCCTCCAGTACCTCGTAGAGCTCATCTGCATCTTTGGGGGGAGTGAGTCCGTATTTATCGAATATATCCTTCCTGTACATTACACCTGCTCCGAAGGAATAGTACGGCAGTGCATAGAGTGTTCCTTCAACCCGGTTGGCGTCCAAGAACGAGGGAAAAAAGTCTCTGGGATCAAAGTATTCAGTGGGATACTCTTCAAGGTATTTGTCCAGAGGCTCCAGAAAACCACCATATCCATAGGTCTGTACACCACCATCGGTTCCAACCAGTATCAAATCGTAGCGCCCGGTCGCAGCAGCAAGATCAGCGGCTACCTTCTGCCTTATCGCAGTTTCGTCTCCCCATTCAATCCTGACATCCAGTCCTTCTTTTTCCTCAAACTGCTTTAGCCTCTCTGTTTCGTCTACTCCACTCGTGCCAAAGAGCTCCGGCCAGGCAAAACCCTGCGCAAAACAGAGAACTCTAATTTCGGTTTTTGCTGCTCCAGCAGGTGGGCTCACAAGCAAGATTAGCACCGCCAAACTTACCGTGAGGCCCACAATCTTTGAAAGATTCTTACTCATCCTGCCCTCCTTTATCTTCCTAGCCTCATTTTTCCGCTAAAACTAGCCTGTTTTTTGTTTATCCATCACCTCCTTTGTAGCCCGCCAAGCTTGGCTGCGGCGGTTTATGTGAACTGCGTCCTCTAACAGTCATCCATTCCAGAGGGTCCAGCCACATCTATGTGGCCAATAAGAAGCAAACTAGAACCTACCCGTGAGAAAGACCGACCAACTCTATTTCATCCTCTTGGCCCAGACACTTCACCGCACTATTGTCCATCCTTAGTCAGATGCTATTTGCTATAAGAGCCGCCTCCTGAATAGCGTCAATTATTTTTCGGGGCTGAGCGCAATCACCCACACAATAAACCGCGTTGAATCTATCCTTTGACTCCTCATACAGTTCTTTCTTGCTGACAAAACCGGTAGCCAGGATTATGTTATCAGCCTCTATGAACCGCGACTTACCTTTGTCTTTCTTAACAAACAGCCCTTCCCCAGTCATCCTCTGTATGTAGCATCCAGTAATAGTCTTGACACTAGCTTCCCTGAGTTTTCTTATCAGGCCGCGCTTCATCGAAACATCGTACTGGTCCAGCAAAATTTCGTCCAACGCCTCTACTATCGTTACATCTTTGCCAGGCTCTGTCAAAAGAATAGCGACTTCACAGCCAATGCTTCCTCCTCCCACAACCACAAACTTGTCACCTTTAAGGTTAGCTTTGCCAGTAAGCACATCAAGGCATGAGAAAACGCTCCCACTACTAACCCCAGGAATGTCTGGCAGGATCGGCTCAGCTCCTGTAGCAAGAATGAGAACCTGGGGATTAAGTCCCTCAATCGTCTCTAAAGAGGCTTCCTGGCTAAGCAAAACTTCAATGTTCGGGTGCTCCATCTTCCTCAAATAGTAATCAATTAGATTCTTTAGATCTTTCTTGAAGGAGGGAAAGGACGCAGGCACGAGTTTACCCCCCAACTCTCCTTCTTTTTCTACCAGGATGACTTCATGACCCTTGAGAGCAGAGACTCTTGCTGCTTCCATACCTGCGGGACCTCCTCCTACGACTACCACCCGCTTTTTTTCTTTGCTTTGGGTAAAAACAAACCGC
>JAUWAK010000087.1 GCA_030602105.1 Candidatus Aerophobota bacterium
CAACTAAATAATCCGAAACTGGATAGTTTTCTTGCCGAATATGTGGAACTCTGCAATCCTTCTTCAGTCTTTGTGCGCACTGATTCTTTGGAGGATGTTCGATATATAGGAGAAAAAGCCAAGGAACTGGGAGAGGAAGCCTCCCTTGGAATAGATGGGCACACAGTTCATTTCGATCACTACTTTGACCAGGCAAGAGATAAGGAGAATACAAAGTTTCTGGTAAC
This sequence comes from Candidatus Aerophobota bacterium, assembly GCA_030602105.1. Classification (GTDB taxonomy): domain Bacteria; phylum Aerophobota; class Aerophobia; order Aerophobales; family AE-B3A; genus SOJT01. The sequence continues at coordinate 228 of JAUWAK010000087.1, forward strand.
CAAGGAGTTGGATTTAGGTCGTGGCATTGATTCCATACCCAGGCGAGAAGGATTAGAAGAGATTCAGCACCTGCTAAAGAATATTATGCAAGCAAAGAGGATGTTTATTTTGTTTCTTTCTTTGGGGCCGGTAAACTCCGATTTTTCTATCTATGCGGTGCAAATTACCGATTCTGCTTATGTAGCTCATTCGGAAGATATCCTCTATAGGCCCGCCTATGAAGTGTTTGAGAGAGAAGGACCCAACATAGAGTTTTTCAAGTATGTGCACTCTGCAGGTGAGTTAGAAGGAAATGTCAGTAAGAATATAGATAAAAGAAGGGTTTATATAGATTTCCTCGATTCCCTAGTCTACAGCGTCAATACTCAGTATGCTGGGAATACGGTAGGTTTAAAGAAACTCTCTTTAAGACTGGCAATAAGAAAAGCAGACAAGGAAGGCTGGCTTGCCGAGCATATGCTTGTTATGGCAGGGCACGGCCCTAATAAAAGAAAGACTTATCTTACCGGAGCCTTCCCAAGCTTCTGTGGTAAGACTTCCACCTGTATGATGAGGGGTGAGAGTATCCTGGGAGATGATATTGCCTATTTAAGGAAGAAAGACAAAAAAGTGTATGCTGTAAATGTAGAAAGAGGAATATTTGGAATAATTAGAGATGTAGATTCAAAAGATGATCCTTTGATCTGGGAAGCATTAACTAACCCAGATGAGGTTATTTTTTCTAATGTTTTAGTGAAAGACGGAGTTCCTTACTGGCAGGGTGATGGGAGAGTTCCTCCCCACGAAGGAATAAATTTCTCGGGAAGATGGTTTGAGGGAAAGCTTGATGACGAGGGAAATCTCATTCCTTTTGCCCATCCCAATGCAAGATACACTGTTACATTAAGAAGTTTGAAGAACTGTGATCCTGAATTGGAAAACCCAGAAGGGGTTGAAATCAGGGGAATAATCTATGGAGGTCGAGATTCAGATACCTGGCCACCCGTATTTGAGAGTTTTGATTGGAGGCATGGGGTAATAACGGTTGCCAGTTCTTTAGAGTCAGAAACCACTGCTGCCACTTTGGGAAAAGAGGGGATAAGAAGATTTAATCTGATGGCAAATTTGGATTTTTTGTCTATACCTATGGGAAAATACATTGAGAATCATTTAGAATTTGCAAAAGATCTAGAGAAACCTCCTATCATCTTTGGAGTAAACTATTTTCTAAGGGATGAAAAGGGCGATTATCTGACTGGAATGCATGATAAGCGGGTATGGCTCAAATGGATGGAACTAAGGGTTCATAATGAAGTAGAAGCCATCAAAACTCCTATTGGTTTTTTCCCAAAGCATGAAGATCTTGAAAAGTTGTTCAAAGAGGTACTAAATAAAGATTATGCCCAAGATGATTATTTGAAACAGTTTGCCTTAAGGATTCCCCAAAGTATAACCAAGATTGAAAGGATTGTAGAGATTTACAAGAGAAAAGTGCCAGATACCCCTGATATTTTGTTCAAGGTTCTGGAGACACAGAAGCAAAGGTTGGAAGAGGCAAAAGCAAAACAGGAAGAATATCTAATTCCAATGACATTCTAAGGAATATGAAGCATTCGCCTAATTTCTCTGCTTGCGGAAAATCATCCTTTCTTTCCTGCCCCTCGCCCAGGCTTCTTTTACTTTCCTGAAGTGGCGGTTCCTGTCACATTTTTCCAGAAAATGTCCAGTATGATTATAGCAAATGGAATAAGCGACTTGACGGACCGAAAGAATGTTGTATAATGTATACAACACGCGAGGGTGCTTTCAATCATCCGAATTTCAACCAAGACGCCGATGAGTGAAAACAAACAAGAATTTCTTACCCAGGAACATGCAGTTTAAACTACCAAGACCACCCAGGCTAAATAACCGTCCCAATTTGAGTGAAGCTGTTTATGAGATAGTCAAACAGAGACTCCTCAGCCAGCAGCTGGAACCAGGTACAAAACTCAGGGAGGAGGATTTGGCAGATCAGTTGGGCGTTAGTAGAACCCCGGTGAGAGAAGCCATAAACAAGTTGGAAAGGGAGGGATTGGTGGAGATTATTCCCCGCTACGGTACCTTTGTAGCCAATATCTCCCCTAAGGATGTGGAAGAAATCTACCAGCTCAGAGAAACCCTGGAGGGTCTTGCCATGAGATTAGCTCTACCTCGATTCAGCAGGAACAAGCTTCTAGAACTAACCCGTATCCATAAAGAGTGTGAAGCTCCCATAGAGAAAGGAGATTTTGACCTGTTCATCAGGGTAGACACAGCCTTCCACCATCTTCTGGTAAAGCTTTCGAAAAATGAGAGACTAATTCGTCTGATGAGTAATCTAGACAATCAGATCAGATTGGGAAGGCTGGAGTCTTTCTCCGTACCCGGCCGGGCCAAAAAATCTCTTGAGGAACATGAGACAGTAATTGAGGCCATGCTGAAAGGAGATGCTGACGAAGCAGAGGAACTGCTCAGGCAGCACAGCCGAAACGCCAAGGACAATATACTCCGTTTTCTGAAAATGAAAAAGGGAGAGTAATTCTTCAAATGAAACAGATTCATGTGGACACTATCATAGAGGCGGTTCGAAATATTTGTCAGGGGGCTAATTTCGATTTAGGAGATGATGTTCAGAGGGCCCTCGAAGAGTCCCTGCAGATAGAGGAGTCATCCACGGGAAAGATGATCATAGAGCAAATTCTGGAAAACGCTGAAATTGCGAGCAAACAGCGCGTTCCCATGTGTCAGGATACCGGCGTCGCCGTTTTTTTTGTGGAGTTGGGACAGGAGGCTCAGGTAGTGGGAGGAGATTTTGCTGAAGCTATAAACGAAGGAGTACGTCAGGGCTACAGGGAAGGGTATCTGCGCAAATCTATGGTCAATGATCCCCTCTTTGATCGGAAAAACACTGAGGACAATACTCCTGCAATTATTCATACTCGGATAGTTCCTGGTGACAGATTAAAGATAACGGTCGCTCCCAAGGGTGCCGGGTCTGAAAACATGAGCGCCATCAGAATGATGAAACCTGCTGATGGGCTTGAGGGAGCAAAGGATTTTGTGGTGGAGTGTGTAGAAAGATCTGGAGGAAATCCCTGCCCACCTGTTATTGTGGGAGTGGGGATTGGTGGAACTTTTGAGAAATGTGCTGAGATTGCTAAGAGAGCCCTTCTAAGGGAGTTGGGCAAACACAGTGCCGATTCTCGTTTTGTCTCTCTGGAGAGAGAACTCAAAGAGAAGATAAACGATTTGGGGATTGGACCTATGGGACTGGGAGGAAGGGTGACTGCTCTCGCCGTTCACATAGAAAGCTTTCCGTGTCACATAGGTTCTCTTCCCGTGGCAGTAAATATTCAGTGTCATGCAGCAAGGCACAAAAGCGTCGTTCTCTGAATGCGCTAGTAAGGGAAAGTACAGCCTTTAAGGGCAAGGTTTCCCTTGAATATTTTGGTAGGTAATAAGAAGAGGCTCACTCATGTCAGGGACAATTAGACTACGCACGCCCTTGAAGGAAGGAGATATCATTAGTCTGAGGGCTGGTGATAAGGTCCTTCTTAGCGGGGCCATTTATACGGGTAGAGATGCCGCCCATAAAAGGCTATTTTGTTTACTGGAAAAGGGGAAGGATCTACCCTTTGATGTCAAAGGACAGGTCATCTATTATGTAGGTCCCTCCCCTGCCAAGCCAGGCACTGCCATAGGTTCTTGTGGTCCCACTACCAGCTATCGAATGGACCCTTACGCTCCCGCCTTAATGAAGGTAGGACTCAAGGGAATGATTGGTAAGGGTCCCCGGGGCAGGGAAGTTGTGGAAGCGATGAAGAGATACAAGGCGGTTTATTTTGCTGCCGTGGGAGGCGTAGCCGCTCTGATAGCCAGATCCGTTAAGTCCTCCCGGATGGTAGCCTATGCGGATTTGGGAACAGAAGCTGTGAGAGTGCTGGAAGTTAAGGATTTTCGGGTGATTGTGGCCAATGATGTCCTGGGGAACGACCTCTACGAGGAGGAGATAAAGAAATATAGGCGCAAGAACTAAGTGATGAGGAGGTAGAGATGGCCAAGCTAGGAGAATATGATGTGCCAGATAAGCTTTACTACCACAAGGAGTATATGTGGGTAAGAGTTGAAGGTGACGAGGCAGTTGTCGGTTTGAATGATTTCTCCCAGAAGCTGGCTGGCGAGATAAGCTACATAGAAATGCCTGAAGAGGGAGACGAAGTCAAGCAGGACGAAGCCGTGGGCTCTTATGAGACGGGCAAGTGGTTGGGTAAGCTCTATGCGCCGGTCTCCGGAGAAATAACCGCTATGAATGAGGAGGTCGAGGATGAGCCTACCCTGGTGAATAAGGACCCTTATGGAAAAGGGTGGCTCTTTAAAATCAAGATGAGCGACTCTTCCCAGGTTAAGAGTCTGATGCAAGGGGAAGATGCCCTCAAGTGGCTAAGAGAGGAAATAGGAAAACATCCCAAGAAGGGAAGCTAAACATATACCTGTCTATTTTTGAGATAGGAGAGCTTCAGGAGGAAAACGGAGTCGGGTCGCCCCCTTTTGAGCGGGGAGGACCCGTGAGAGCACTGAAACGGGGGAATACTCTTATGAGGATCATAATTCAGACCAAGGATGTGAGAGGGCCTTTCTTGGCTAAGGTCGGTGAGCTATCTGGCCAAAACATCTATGCCTGCTATCAGTGTGGCAAATGCGCCGCCGGTTGCCCTAGCATCTCGGAAATGGATATTCTACCCAGTCAGATTCCTCGTT
>JAUWAK010000009.1 GCA_030602105.1 Candidatus Aerophobota bacterium
AGATTGGAACAGTGAAGAAGTCTTCCGGCCTGATAGCTAAGGGCTCTTAAGATTTCAGGGTGACAGTGACCTATAGCGTTGACCCCTATTCCAGAGACAAAATCAAGATATTCTCTTCCCTCTTTATCCCAGACCCTCACCCCCTCACCTTTGTCTATCACCATAGGAATACGGGAATAGCTCTGCATCACATACTTCTTATCCATCTCAATAGCCATTCTGATATCCATCTTCTCCTCCCTTGCCATATCTACCTTTAGCTCTCCATTCCCGGATTCCATGAATCAAAAGACCCGGGGCCCTTATCTCCTTCATACCTATCACATTTTTGCAAGGTGTTCAAGGGGCCTTCCCTTTGAAAAACGCTTCTTGTTATTTCTCAGATTCTAAAATATCTTGTGTTCCCGAAATTATATATACTTCTGAGATTTCTAGATTCTAGTGCCTTTGGATCTCAAAGGAGAGCAGGATTTCAAAATAAGGAGGGCAGTAGAAGAGGGGGCTACTTCCTACTCTTCCAGATTCAGGGGATAAGCTCCATATTTCCTTGCCGCTTGGTACATCCGACAGATATTTTCGGGTTTTACCCCCGACTGAACATTGTGAACAGCGGTAAGAATATAGCCGCCTCCCGGCGCTAGATCTTTTATCCTTCTCTTCACTTCCCTTTCCACATCTTCCGGAGAGCCATATGGCAGAACATGCTGGGTATCAACACCGCCCCAAAAACACAGTCTATCTCCAAATTCCTCTTTCAGCCTGCAGCTTTCCATATCCTTGGCTGAGACCTGGACAGGATTCAGTATGTCCACCCCCAGCTCGATAAGGTCGGGAATAAACTCATGGACACTTCCGCAGGAATGAAAGAAAAGATAAGCTTCCGTCTTTTTTTTGATGAAACTCCACAGTTCCTTATGAAAAGGTTTTATCAGCTGCCTGTAAAGCCTGGGCGAGATCATTGGGCCATTTTCCATCCCCAGATCGTCGGAAACCATGACTACCTGGATGTGTTTGCCGACTGCCGTCAGAAACTCACCATAGATTCCCTTCAGGATCTGAGTGATTTTCGCCAGTAAGGCTTTGGCGAACTCATGGTCGTCGATCAGATCCTCCAGTAATTTCTGAAATCCCCGGAGCATCCAGGCGGTCTCGAATATACCCACCCCTGGAGCGTTAGCCACAAGGGCATACGGGGTATTCTGATAAAGATATCTGGCCTCTTCAGATAACCCCTTCGTCCTTCCAGGATCCAGAGGTTCGGGCCAAGGATATTTTTCCAGATCCTGGACGCTGGCATGGGCCAGGGGAGAGTCCACCGGGTCGAAATATAAACTGGAGGAAGGCTTTTTCCATCTTACCCCCCACTCGTCAAAGTAGGAATTATCAGAAAGAAGTCTCATCGTCCAGCTTTCGGGAGGCCTCAGACGAAGGTAGCGGGTGTCTATGCCAAACCTCTTTAGCAACTCTTCATCAGGTTCAACGTGGTCCCGCAAAAAGGTCCTGATTTCCCCTTTCATGTCCAGGTATTTCTTCAGCCGCCGGTAGGGCTCCACTTCTACAGTACTGGTCATACTTCCCAGATCAAGAGGAACCCTATCGGGTTCTCGATGATCCAGGGCAGTCAAGAGTCTTTCTCGGGAACTCACCCAACCCTCCATCCTTAAAGAATTGATGAGAACCCGGCTCCACCTTTCCCCGCCGGTTTCTCGCCCCTAACCTGTGTCCAGAAGGGGTAGTATTTCTCCACCGTGCCTTAAAACAGTAACTTTGGCCTCCCGGCAGGTGAGCTCCAAGGCCATATCTACCGCCTCCTGGGGTGTTTCGGCCACCAGGAAACCCATCTTTTCTGATACCTCGCCCTCAATTCCAGGAGCAACCAGAATGCATCTGGCCCTTCTTCCCATAATATTTCCGAGGTACGCCAGAAAGGCAGCTCCAGTCAGATCCTCCAGCTTCCCTCCTTTTACCAGAGGCTCCAGGTCGTCACAAGGCAGGCACCTGCACCTAGTTACCTCAGGGTGATGAGCTGCTACTCCTTCGGGACAAGGGCTCACCAGAATAATAACCCCTCCATCTTTCACCGCCATCTCAGCTGCGAATATGCCTTTGGCCGCTTGCCATAGATCCACATCGGCGGGGTAGGAATCAGCTATCACTATGTCTGCAGCCCGAGGTACAGAAACCCCGTAAACCTGTCTGGCTATTCTGCATCCTTCTCGATGAGCCCTTACAGGGTCTCCACAAACTAATCCTACTACCCTGCCCCTGGCATCCTGGATGGCATTGACAATGAGGCTCAGACCTGCTTTGCCAGCTATGGTATCTATTTCCTCTCTAACAGGGTTTTCTGCTTGCCCCAGGATTTTTCTTCCATCATAGAAAGCTCCTAGCCAGTGAGTTTGACCGGTAGTCTTTTCTCCGCACACTCCCGGCTGAATAATCTTACCTCCACCGCTAAACCCGGCGATTCGGTGAGGAACAATATGACCGAGCCCAATGACAAGATCAGCCTCAAGCACTGTTTTGTTAATCCAAATCTCTGTTCCTAAAGGGGTAGTTCCAAGAAATCCCAGGGCCTTCTCGTCCTCCCATTTATGATCGAGGAAGGCGAAGCGGCTGAGGATGTCAGGGCCCACTTTATCCTCTTTCTCCTCATGAGTCATTCCTCGGTGAGTTCCCTGAGCCACAAGAAGGGAGATATCTTTATCTTTTACACCGGCCGCCCCAAGTTCATCCACAATGAAGGGGAGAATTTTATCTCCTGGGGTTGTTCGAGTATAATCGTCCACCAAGATGAGAACTCGCTTCTTCCCTCCGGCTATCTCGCCAATTTTAGGAGAAGCAATGGGTTGAGCCAGACTCTCCCTAATGATATCTTTTTCATCTTTCTGGGAGGGGAAGGTATGAGGTTCATAAATGCCGATGAGGTTCTGGTCGGGAATGTGGAAAGAGGGGATTTGGGGGTATTTAAATTCTACTTCCATACTTTATCCATCCTTTTTCCTCTTAAATTCAGGTGTCGACGCCCCCGAAAGGTTCCCTTGCAGTACAATCTAATCAAGATGCTACCGTGATTTTCCCTGCGCTTCATGCCAGAAGCACGTATTACTAGTATCATGCCTGACGCCCTTTGTCAAGAGGTATCTCGGCACGATTTTCCCTTGCTCCACAGGAACGGCTCTACTCCCCTTTGTGAATATGGCCAACTTTTGCTAAAATGTCCTAAATCTGAGAAATCACCAATCGGGGACACGGTAGGATGAGAACAGCAAGGTCATCTGGACATCTCTTAAGAGTAACATGGATAGGTCATGGCTTGAACGACATGTACTGGTTCAGCCTTCCGGTGCTTCTACCTATGATTAAACAGGAGTTCGGTCTCAGCTACGCTCGAGCAGGTCTTCTGGTTACATCCTTTACCGCGGTGATAGCTATGGGTTCCTTGGTGAGCGGCTACCTTGGTGATCACTTTGGCAGAAGGACCATTCTTAGCGGCGGCTTCGTATTTGTTTCTCTGGCTCTCATCCTCTGTGCTCTCTCGGGTAGTTACTGGCAGCTACTGGTTGCGGTTGCCCTGGTGGGGGTTGGCGTCAGTACCTTTCATCCTTCCATGATTGCCCTGCTTATGGATATGTTCTCCAGGAAGAGGGGAGCGGTTCTTGGCACCTTTACTCTCTGGGGATGGGTGGGTACTGCCGTTGGTCTCGCAGCCATATCATATCTAACTGGAAGGGGATTCAGCTGGCGACAGGTATATCTAGTGATGGCTCTTCCGGGTCTGATTCTCTTTCCCTTGCTCTACCGAGCTCTCGGCCCCTCAGCGAAGAGACATCCCTCGCCTCGAAAAGAAGAGATTGAGAGTGTTTATGCGGGAGGAAGCAACCTTCCCATCTTGGCTGTTTTCTTTGCAGCAAATATGGCTATTGCCCTTACCTTTTTTGGTGTGACGAATTTCCTACCTACCTTCATGGTGGAGACAAAGGCCCTTTCTGTGCAAACTGCAAGCTACCTTTTCGTAATTTTTGTTGGAGGAGGAATGATCGGCTCCTTTGTAAGCGGCAGGCTCAGCGACCTATTTCCACCTCTTCTGGTTATCCTGGTGGCTGCGGTGGGAGTAATTCCGGTAATTTTTCTGCTTACGCTAGGGGAGAGACTCGTCAGTTTAGCTATATTGTTGGTTCTATTCGGGATCTGCTGCGCCGGGATCTATCCCCCTCAGAATGCTTATCTGGCTGATCTTACCTCCATATACACTCGGGGGAGGATTTATGGCTTGATTCAATGTTGCACTATCCTGGTAGGGGCCTTCGCGCCAGGAATCATGGGCCTAATGGCGGACAAGATAGGGCTTTCTTTGGCTATGAAACTCAGCATTCTTCCTCTCGCAGTGGCTGTCTTGCCCCTTTTCTATCTTAAAAGAAGGTAAACTACAAGAATTCTACCAACCCTTACAAATCGTCTCAAGGACTTCCAATTCATTGGAAGGAGCAAGACGAATGAAGATAAAGTTTGGATGGCGGGAGCTAACACAAAGGAAGTTTGGCTAAAATTTCGAAAGGAGATATTCTATGAAATTCAAAGTTTTTGTCACCAGGATGATTCCGCAGGCAGGATTAGAGATGCTAAAAGAAGAATGTGAGGTAAAACTTAATCCTTCCGAGCGACCTTTGAAGAAAGAGGAAATGCTAGAGAGTGTAAGAGGAGTAGATGGATTGATTTGTCGCAAGGATGTTATTGATGAGGAGATAATGGATGAGAATCCCCATTTAAAGATTATCAGTAACTTTGGCGTAGGCTACAACAATATCGATGTAAAAGCAGCTACCACAAGAGGAATTATGGTGACCAATACCCCGGGGGTATTGACTGATACCACCGCAGATTTAACCTGGGTTTTACTCATGACTGTAGCCAGGAGAATCATAGAGGCAGATAAATTCGTGAGAGGCGGAAAACATGAAGGATGGTCCCCTACGCTCTTTTTGGGAACTGATATCCACCACGCTACGCTTGGAATAGTTGGATTCGGCAGAATAGGCAGAGCCGTAGCCAAAAGAAGTAAGGGATTCCAAATGAGAATACTCTACGCCGACATAGTAAGAGCTCCAAGGAATGTCGAGGAGGACTTAGAAGCCAAATTTACTTCTTTAGGGGAACTTTTGCAAAATTCAGACTTTGTTACCTTGCACGCGCCCCTAACCCCTGAAACAAGACATCTGATTTCAAAGAAGGAATTAAGGCTGATGAAAGAAGGCGCCTACTTGATCAATGCTGGGCGGGGGCCGTTGGTAGATGAAAAGGCACTTGTTCAAGCACTGAGGGAAAACTGGATTGCCGGTGCTGGCCTCGATGTACACGAGAACGAACCAAATCTAGCCGCCGGCTTACCTGAACTGAATAATGTCGTACTCCTCCCCCATATCGGGAGTGCCACTATGGCTACTCGAGCAAAGATAGCAGTTGTGGCGGCCAACAACTTGATGGCAGGACTAAAGGGTGAAGTGCCCCCCAATTTAGTGAACAAAAAGGTGTTAAGAAAGCAGTCGCTATAATGCTGACTCGTGCTCAGGATGTGTATCAGCTACTGCTACTTCAGCGAGGACAACATTTTTCCCAAGCGCTCCCCGTTCTCTTTCAACCAGTGATACAAGATTGATACATCCATAGGAAGAGAAAAATCCCGTACACCAAGATCAATGTATTCTTGAATATCCTCTTTCTTGACTGAAGGCTTGAGCTCCACCCTGGGGCGCACTCGCATTCTTAGCGCCGTCTTTATGGTTTCAAGTTCGGCTTCTCTCACCCTTGGATGAGAGCGCTGTCCCGGTACACCTACACTGAGACTATAGTCGCACGGACCAAATTGAACCATGTCTATACCTTCAACCGAAAGAACTCCCTCCAGGTTTTCCACGGCTCCTTTTTTCTCTATCATCAAAGCTATTACAACATCATCCATGGCTTTAACATACTCGGGAGAGCCGGACTCTAATCCGTACCCCACACACCTTGCTGCATGGCAACCGTTTATACCTTTACTTTCCGGTGTCTCTGGCTTGACAATACGCACACACTCTCTCGCATCTTCTACACTCCTGATATCCGTAAAGAGTATGTTTTGTATTCCTGACTTCAGAGCTCTTTGGGCAAGGAAGCAGTTGGGTTCTTGATCAACCTTCAGCATGGATGAGATGCCAAAAATTTCAGTTGCCCTGGCCAAATTTTCCAGGTCATACAAGTCATAGGGAGCATACTCACCTACAAACTCAACATAGTCAATCGCGCCAGTGTGACCAATAACCTCTACTATGCCCGGCCATGCACTGAGGATGCGGGTTCCAATAGTTGGCCTACCCTCTCTCAGTAGTTCCCTCAGCCTATTCTTTCTCATTGCTGTATCCTCCCGTTTTATCTCTTACCTTTCTTATTGATATTGTTCATTTCCCTTTGGAAGGCCCACAAAGACAAATTAATCTGCAACCACCTCGCAAAGGCGCGCCTCCTTAGGTATAACGAAAAAACATTGCACCTCGGAAGCAGTTTTGGGGCGAAGCTTGGCTCAATCAAGAAGTTGAACCTGAACTTTTTCTCCTTTCTTAATCTCCTCTATCTCTTCTGGCACGATAACAAACCCGTCGGCCCAGACCATAGATTTCAGGACCCCTGATTTTTGAGAGGGAGCTGGGACCGCCCGATATTCTCCCCTCTCGCGCACGAGTTTCACCCTGACGAAGTTTCTCCTCTTTCCTTTGCTCCTGACAGATGATTCGAGATAAGCCTCGACCTGAACTCTTTTCTCCTTTCTCCCTAACATGGCATAAATGGCCGGCCTAACCAAATTCTCGAAATTAAGCATGGAGGAAACAGGATAGCCGGGAAGACCGAAGATTAGGGTGTGGTTCCTCGCGCCAAAGAAAGTCGGTTTACCCGGCTTCACTGCCACTTTCCAAAAAAGTATCTTCACTCCCGCCTCTTCTGCAACCTCCTTTACCAGATCGTATACACCCACAGAAACTCCCCCCGAAAGAAGAAGAATATCAAAAGAGAGTCCCTCTTGAATTCTTGAGATGAGCTCTTCTTTGTTGTCCCGAACAATCCCTAACCTTTGCGGGGTCCCGCCACACTTCGCAACCTGGGAGGAAAGGGCCAGGCTGTTGCTATCATAGATCTGGCCTTCCTCGAGCCTACCTCCCGGCTCAATCAGTTCATCTCCGGTAGAAATAATGCCAACAGTGGGCTTCCTTCTCACCATGACGTTTTCTTTTCCCAGGGCAGCCAACATCCCCACCTCGGCCGGGCGAATAAAAGACCCCTCTTTAAGGACAAGCTCTCCTTTTTTTACATCCTCACCGGCAAAACTCACGTTTTCTCCCGGCTCCACCTTCCTGAAGACCCTTACCCGGTCCTCCTTCTCTTTGGTATCTTCCACCATCACCACGGCATCAGCCCCTTTGGGGAGGGGCGCCCCCGTCATAATCCTTACCGCCTTTCCCTCCCTTAGAACCTTTGCCGTTTGGTATCCTGCGGGAAGATCGGCTATCACTTCCAGAAAGACAGGCTGATCGGACGTAGCAGGACAGGTATCTTGGGCCATAACAGCATAGCCGTCCATGGCTGAGCGATCAAATCCAGGAATATCAAAATCAGCATGAATATCCTCGGCTAGAACTCTTCCCAGGCTGGATAGAACCTGTATTCTTTGCGCTGGAAGAGTTCTTACCTCGGACAGAATTATCTGAAGTGCTTGCTCCAGATGAATCATCGTCTCCTCCTTAAAAGGAAGCTATGGCTCTCCTTTTCCCGGGTCCCTTGAAGACCCGCATTTCTCTACCCTTACCGCGCATACTTTGAGCTCGGGAATCTTGGCAACAGGGTCAAGGGCATCTATGGTAAGAAGGTTTGCTGCCGCTTCCCTGAAATGAAAACTCATAAAGACAACGCCGGGAAGCGATATCTCGGTCACCTTCACCCTGGTCACCACTCTTCCCCGCCGAGAGATCACCCGGGCCATATCACCATCTTTAAGAGAGAGCTTCTCCGCATCCAGGGGATGAATCTCCACCAGGCCTTGAGGATAAATCTCTTCCAGCCCCTTCACCCTTCTGGTCATGGTACCGGTGTGAAAATGAAAAAGCACCCTTCCGGTAGTAAGAATAAGAGGATAGCCCTCATCAGGAAGCTCCCTAGCTTCCCTGTAGGGCGTCGGATGAAACCTGCCCAACCCACGAGTAAATCTACCCTGATGCAAGAACTTTGTGCCCGGATGACTCCTGTCAGGACACGGCCACTGAAGACCTCCCTCATCCAGCCTCTCATAGCTAATTCCTCCGTATATGGGCGTGACAGAAGCTATCTCATCCATTATTTGGGACGAGTCTCGGTATTTCATAGGGTACCCAAGTTTTGCTGCAAGATCCGATATGATCTCCCAGTCTGCTTTTGCCTCACCCGGCACCTTAATGGCCTTCTTTATTCTTTGCACTCGTCTTTCGGTGTTGGTAAAGGTCCCTTCCTTTTCAGCAAAGCTGGCTGCCGGCAGGATAACATCCGCATACTCACTGGTTTCAGTGGGAAAGATATCCTGCACCACCAAAAAATCAAGCTTCCTTAAAGCCTTCCTGGTGAAATTAATATTAGGGTCGGAAAGAAAAGGGTTTTCCCCCATGATGTACATGGCTTTCACTTTTCCTTCTTCAGCCGCATGCATCATCTCCACCGCGGTAAGTCCTACCTTTTGAGAAAGACCTACTCCCCAGGCGTGCTCCAGTTTCTCCCGAATCTTATCCTCACTCACCGACTGATATCCCGGGTACACATTGGGAAGAGCCCCCATATCACAGGCACCCTGGACATTGTTCTGACCTCTCAAAGGATTCACACCCGAGCTTTCCTTACCTACGTTACCGGTGAGCATAGCGAGATTAGCCAATGAGAGGACATTGTCGGTACCGGTGGTGTGCTGGGTAATACCCATGGCAAAAATGATGGAAGCTCTATCTGCTTTTGCATACATTCTGGCGGCATAGATGATATCTCGGGCAGAAACACCGGTTATGCTTTCCACATAATCTGGAGTGTACTGGTCCAGTATTCCTTCAAGTTTTTGGAATCCCTCGCAACGCTTCGAAACAAACTCTTCGTCATAGAGCCCTTCAGAAATAATAACATTCATCATTCCATTGAATAGGGCTACGTCCGTACCTGGTTTTTGCCTGAGATGAAGATGGCTAAATTGGGTCATTTCTATTTTTCGGGGATCAGCAACAATGAGCCTCGCCCCATTTCTTCTAACGGCCTCTTTAATCTTCAAAGCTATAATGGGGTGAGTCTCTGAAGTGTTGGAACCCGTAATCAGGATACAATCGGCATTTTCTATCTCTCGCATGGAATTGGTCATAGCACCACTTCCAAAGGCTCTCGCTAGCCCTGCTACGGTAGAGGCATGGCACAGGCGAGCGCAGTGATCCACATTGTTAGTTCCAAGAGCAGCTCTCATGAACTTTTGGAACAGGTAATTCTCCTCATTGGTGCATTTCGCCGAGGAAAGTCCGGCTATGCTGTCTGATCCGTATCTTTCCTTAATGTTGCTGAGTTTCTCAGTTACAAGCGTGAGGGCCTCATTCCAGCTAACCTCCTTGAGCTCACCCCCCTTCTTGATAAGAGGACGCTTCAATCTATCCGGGCTGTCGACGAAATCAAAACCGAATTTTCCCTTAGCGCAGAGCCACCCCTCATTGACAAACCCCTCCGGATCTGAAGTTATCTTGACAATTCTACCGTTTTCAATATTGAGGGTGATACTACAGCCGCAGCCACAGTAAGGACAAATAGTCCTGACCTTCTCCACCTCAAACTCCCGCCTCTGAATCCTGCCTTCCTTTTCAGTCAGTGCTCCTACTGGACACACAGATACACATGAGCCACAAAAGACGCAAGGGGTTTGGGGAAGAGGTCTATCTAGGCCAGTGGATATCCGGGTCTCAAGCCCCCTGCCCACAAAATCTAGAACGAAGCACATCTGTACGTCACTGCACACCGCCACACACTGGCCACAGAGAATGCACTTATCGGGATCTCTTAGAATGAAGGGATTACTCTCGTCCGGTGGATAGTGACTCTTTTTCCCCTTAAACCGAGGAGAGGAAATTCCTAGCTCCAGAGCGTATTCCCTCAGCCGGCAGTCAAGAATCTGGTCACAACCACAGGAAATACACCGCTCACTTTCTCTCTTTACCATATCCTCCGTGAAACCGAGCTGGGTTTCAGCAAAGCTCATCTTCCTTTCTTCCAGGGCAAGATGGCGCATCTTGCCTCGAGGAATCGTCTCTACGTGGGCGTATTCCCGAGGATCAATTTCATCCAGCTCGCCCTTTTTGATGTGAAAGACTTCCTCCTCACCAGAAGGCTTCTTGCCAGCCAGGTACTGGTTAATGGAATGAGCTGCTCGCCGCCCGCAAGCTACGGCCTCAACAGCCGTAGCAGGACCGGAAACGCAATCACCACCGGCAAAGACTCCCTCAGAGTTTGTCTCCATAGTCTTATCATCCACCTCAATATAGCCTCTTTTGGTAAGCTGAAGGGGCATCTCATCCAGACAGGATCGGTCAAGATATTGTCCAATAGCGGCGATGACCGTCTCCACAGGCATCTCAAATTCCGAGTCAGGAATAGGCTCTGGTCTTGCCCTGCCCGAGGCGTCGGGTTCTCCCAGCCTCATCCTCTGGCAGGTAAGGGACCCTACCTTGTTGTTTTTCCCGTTTGCTCTCACCGGAGCCGCGAGGAGAATGACCCTGACGCCCTCTTTTTCTGCCTCATCTATCTCCTCTTGCTCAGCGGGCATCTCCTTTAGAGATCGGCGATAGACGATGGTCACCTCATCAGCACCCAATCTTAAGGCAGACCGAGCCGCGTCAATGGCAGTATTGCCTCCTCCGATAACTGCTACTCGCTTTCCCACCTTTACCCTTCCGTTGAGGGCAATCTGGCGAAGAAACTCCAGGCCTGGAATGATTCCCCCAAGCTCCTCCCCTTCAATCCCCATCTTCCAGCACTTCTGTGCCCCCATAGCCAGAAATATGGCATCAAAACCCTCTTTCCTCAAGCTGTCTATGGTGATGTCTTTTCCCAGCGTTCTCCCGCATTCAATTTTCACCCCTAGGGCAGCAATTGTGGCAATTTCCCTGTCCAGCTCTTTCTTGGGAAGCCGGTACTCGGGGATGCCGTACCTCAGCATGCCTCCAGGCTCCGGATCTCCATCAAAGATGGTCACCTGGTGGCCCTCTCTGGCGAGAAAATAGGCTGCGGAAAGACCGCCAGGTCCGGATCCAATGACAGCTACCCTCTTGCCGGTACTGGGCTTGCGGGAAGGAGTGTAGGGGCGGCCGTCCTTCATATCGAAATCAGCCAGGAATCTTTTGATAGCGTCAACGGCCACCGGCTCATCCACCACGTTTCTTCGGCACTCTCTTTCGCAGAATCGAGGACAAATTCTTCCGCAGACAATAGGCAACGGATTTGTTTCCTTGATGAGCTTGAGAGCCTCCTGGTAATAGCCCTTGCGCGCAAGGGCAAGATACCCCTGTATATCTATTCCCGCAGGACAGGCCAGCCTGCAGGGAGCCAGGCAATCGCCACTGTGGCTAGAGAGAAGAAGCTCCAGGCACATCCTCCTCAGGGCAGTAACCTTTTCTGTTCTGGTTCTTACCCTCATCCTTTCAGCTACGCAGGTGGAGCAGGCAGGAGTGGGACGGGGCATCCCCTCCACTTCAACCAAACACATAAAGCAGGAAGTGAAAGGATCGAGACGAGGATCGTAGCAAAGGGTGGGAATCTTAATACCCTCACCTTTAGCAGCTTCTAGAATGGTGGTGCCGGGGCTAGCTTGCAGGGACTTATCATCTATGGTGAGCTGAATTTTCTTGGACATTCCTTCCCCTTCTAGGACACAAGGACACAAGCCAATAAGAAATCTACTTTACCAAGATAGCGTCGACCTTACAGCTATCCAAGCACATACCGCACTTGATGCACTTTACCTGATCGATCCGATGCGGTTTCTTCTTTTCTCCTGAAACAGCCTCAGTTGGACAGCACAGGGCACAGGCTCTGCAGCCGGTGCACTTCTCAGGGATAATTTCAAAGCTAATTAGGGCTCGGCATTTCTTCGCCGGGCATCGCCTCTTTTCAATATGGGCCTCATACTCATCTTTAAAATACCGAATAGTAGTGAGAACCGGATTAGGAGCGGTCTGACCTAACCCACAGAGGGAAGCTTCTTTGACCTTCTGTGCCAGATCTTCCAGGATCTCGAGGTCCCGAAGGTGGCCTTTCCCGTCGGTGATTCTTTCCAGAATCTCCAGCATCCTGAGGGTTCCGATGCGGCAAAAAGTGCATTTGCCGCAAGACTCTTTCTGGGTGAAACTGAGGAAGAATTTGGCCACATCCACCATACAGGTACTCTCATCCATAACCACCATTCCTCCGGAACCCATGATGGCTCCGGTGCCGGTTACCGATTCATAGTCTATCGGGGTGTCGGCCAGGGCTTCGGGTATGCATCCTCCTGAGGGACCACCCATTTGCACGGCCTTGAGCCTGCCGCCATTCTGGATACCACCTCCAATATCGAAAATGACTTCTCTGAGGGTGATGCCCATGGGAACCTCCACCAATCCCCCCCGGTTTATTTTGCCGGCTAAGGCGAATACTTTACTTCCCCTGCTTTTCCCTATGCCGCACTCACTGAATTTCTTCCCCCCGTTGATGATAATCCAGGGAATATTGGCCAGAGTCTCCACGTTATTGATGCAAGTGGGTTTTCCCCAGAGGCCTGAGGTGGCAGGGAAGGGGGGTCGGAATCTGGGCATTCCCCGTCTTCCTTCAAGAGAGGCAATGAGAGCTGTCTCTTCCCCGCAGACAAAGGCGCCTGCACCCTCAAGAATTCTAATGGAGCAACCGAAATGAGTTCCCAGAATAGACTTTCCCAGGTAGCCTCTTTCTTCAGCCTGCTGGATGGCCACCTTGAGTCTTTTCACCGCCAGGGGGTACTCCGCCCTCACATAAATATATGCCTCCAAGGCACCAATAGCGTATCCCGCTATGAGAAGACCCTCCAGAACACTGTGAGGATCGCTTTCGAGAACGCTTCTATCCATGAAAGCTCCTGGATCTCCTTCATCGGCGTTGCAGACCACATATTTGGGTTCTCCCGGTGCGTTCCTGGCAAACTCCCATTTTCGCCCCGTGGGGAAGCCAGCTCCACCTCTTCCTCTGAGCCCGGATCCCTTCACCTCCTCTATTACCTCCTCTGGGCTCATACTTCTCAGTACTCTCTCCAGAGCCTGGTAGCCACCGGCATCCTGGTAGTCATCAATGGATTCAGGATCGATGATGCCGCAGTTTCTGAGCACAATCCTCCTCTGCTTGGAGAAAAAATTCTCAAGAGGTGTATGAATACCCTCACCCATGATGATCCAGTCTTTTATGGGCCGGCCGTCCTCCAGGTGCTCCCTGAGGATCCGCTCCGCCCTGTCTCTAGTAATTTCCCCATAAAGGAGGCTCTTGTTTCCCTCCTCGAGAACTTCCAGCAGAACTTCCTTGAAACACATACCCAGGCAACCAGTTCTCTCAAGCCTCACGGGAAGATTTCTGGTACGTATCTCTTCTGCCAAATAGTCGAAGACTTCTTGGGCTCCGGCGGCGATGCCGCAGGAGGCAAGGCCTACCTTCACTACTGTCCTTGAATCATTTGAAGAAAGATGCATTCTAGTCGACTCGCGTTTTTCGGTATTTCTTGACTATTCTTTTGATTTTCCGGGGACTCAAACGGGCGTGAGTCTCATCATTAACCATCACGCAGGGAGCAAGGCTGCAGCACCCCAGACAGGCCACCCGCTCCACAGTAAACTCACCATCCTCAGTTGTGGCTCCCTCACCTACTCCCAGCTCCTCCGAGACCGCCTCAGAGATTCTCTCCGCTCCACCAATATGACAGGCGGTTCCATGACAGACTCTGATAATGTTCTTCCCTCGAGGACTCAGGTAGAGCTGACTGTAAAAGGTGACCACGCCGTATATCTTACCCAGAGGTATCCCCACTTCCTCGCTCACAAAAACTAAAGCCTCCTCGGGGAGATAGCCAAAGGACTCCTGAATCTCCTGCAGGATAGGAATCAAGGCACCGGGTTCGCTTTCGTGTTTCTCCAGGAGCTGTCTCAGAGATTCCTTATCCATTTCCCCATTCATTTCCTTGGCCATTCGAGCCTGCCCACTACTATTCAAACAATGCCTTCTTCAAGATTTTTCCTGTATGGGAGCGGGGATTGCGCGCCACTTCCTCTGGAGGACCCGTGGCCACCATTTCTCCCCCCTCATCTCCTCCCTCCGGGCCTAAATCAATAATATGATCGGCTACTTTGATCACATCGGGATTATGTTCAATAACCACCACCGTATTCCCCTTGGCTACCAGCCGGTCCAAAACTTTTAAAAGTCTCTCAATATCGGCAAAATGAAGACCGGTAGTAGGTTCATCCAGAATGTAGAAGGTTTTTCCTGTACCTAACTTGGAAAGCTCCTTGGAGAGCTTCACCCTCTGAGCTTCTCCTCCGGAGAGGTTAGGAGCAGGCTGGCCCAGATGAATGTACCCCAGACCCACATCATAGAGAGTCTTCAGCTTTCTCTTAATCTGAGGAATGTTGCGGAAAAACTCCAGAGCTTCCTGGATCGTCATATCCAGGATCTCAGCGATGTTTTTGCCTTTGTACTTTACCTCGAGAGTTTCCTTACTGTATCGCTTTCCCTTGCAGACATCACAGGGAACAAAAACGTCTGGAAGAAACTGCATTTCAATCTTGATCATTCCCTCTCCCCGGCACTGCTGGCACCTTCCCAGGCGCACATTGAAGCTGAACCTTCCCTTGGTGTATCCTCTCATCCTGGCCTCCTCCAGCTGAGAGAAAAGCTGCCTTATGGGAGTGAAGACCCCCGTGTAGGTGGCCGGATTTGAGCGAGGAGTTCGACCAATGGGGGATTGGTCAATAACGATGACCTTGTCAATATAGTCTATCCCCTCCAGGTGATCAAACTTCCCCGGTTTTACCCTGCTGCTGTAAAAATGCTCAGCCAGAGCGCGGTAGATAATTTCTTCGACCAGGGTACTTTTACCTGATCCGGAAACACCGGTAATACAGACAAACATTCCCAGAGGGATTCTAACGTTGATGTTTTTGAGGTTGTGTTCCCGGGCTCCTACTACGGTAAGATATCGGTTATCCTTAGGAACTCGGCGAGATTGAGGCACAGGAATCTTTAGCTCTCCCTTGAGATACTTGCCGGTCAGGCTGGCCGGACAATCCATGACATCCTTCAAGGAACCACTGACCACAACCTCCCCTCCATGCTCTCCCGCTCCTGGACCGAGATCGACTATATAATCAGCAGCTTCAATGGTGGATCGGTCATGCTCCACCACGATGACAGTATTACCCAAATCCCTCATATCCTTCAGAGTCGCCAGGAGCCTCTGATTATCCCTCTGATGAAGACCTATGGTAGGCTCATCCAGGATGTAGATGACACCAACCAGGCCAGATCCTATCTGGGTAGCCAGCCTTATGCGCTCGGCTTCTCCTCGGGATAAGGTACCAACCCTGCGATCCAGGGTAAGATAATCTAACCCTACACTAACCATAAATCCTAATCTTTTCTTTATTTCCTCGACTATCTCACCAGCAATGAGCTGCTCGCGCGAGGAGAGTTTGATATGAGAGAAGAATTTCTCCGATTCCTTTACGCTTAAGGTGACCACATCATAAATGGATCTAGCTCTGATGGTGATGGCCAGACTTTCTTTACGCAGGCGAGCTCCGCGGCACTCTGGGCAGGGTGTTTCTCTCACGTACTTTAGAATTTCTTCTTTTGCATATTCAGAATCGCTTTCCCTGAACCGCCTCTCCAGGTTGGGAACAATCCCCTCAAAAGGTGCCCAGTGACTGTAAAAATCCCCTCCCCGGCGCTCCACGAACTCAACTTCTTCGGAATCAGAGCCATAAAGAATAATGTTTTGTATTCGGGGATCTAGTTTATCAAAGGGCTCATCTAAAGAGAAGTGATAATGTTTGGCCACTGCAGCAATCTGCCTGAAATAGTAGCGGGAAGCGGTTCTGGCCCATCGGTAGAATCCTACGCCTTCCTCCCAGGGAACAATAGCTCCCTGTGTTAGAGATTTGCTCCTATTTGGGACCACTAGATCCGGATCAATGGTCTGCTTGTTTCCTATCCCATTACAGCCCGGACAGGCACCATAGGGACTGTTAAAAGAAAACATGCGAGGGGAGATCTCCTCATAGCTTACCCCACATTTAGGACAGGCCAGGTGCCGGCTGAAGATGAACTCCTTCTCCCCACCTTCTCTTTTCTGGATAACCAGAACCAGTCCTTCCGAGCGATTAGTAGCTGTTTCCAAGGAATCGGCAAGTCTGGTTTCTATTCCCTCTTTTACCTTAAGTCTATCCACCACTATCTCTACGTCGTGCTTCTTGTTCTTGTCGAGAAAGATGACTTCGCCAAGCTCACGAATCTCGCCATCCACCCTTACCCTCACATATCCCTCTCTTTCTATCTCCTCCAGCAAGTCCCGATATTCACCCTTTCTTCCCCGTACCACAGGGGACAGAATTTGAATTGACGAGCCTCTTGGAAACCGCATGATTTGATGAGTAATGTCCTCGATAGTCTGGGGGCGGATCCTTCTTCCACACTTATAACAGTGAGGCTTGCCAATATGGGCGAAAAGTAAACGCAGATAATCGTAAATCTCTGTGAGGGTGGCCACTGTGGATCTGGGATTGGCGGAGGCTTTTCGCTGTTCAATGGAAATGGCCGGAGAAAGGCCTTCAATATAGTCTACCTGGGGTTTGGACATCTGCTCCAGGAACTGGCGGGCATAGCTGGACAAAGACTCCACATATCTTCGCTGCCCTTCAGCATAGAGAGTATCGAAAGCCAGGGAGGATTTGCCGGAACCACTGAGACCCGTAATCACCACCAACTTATTGCGGGGAATCGCTACATCAATTCCCTTGAGGTTATGCTCTCTGGCCCCCTTAATAATAATGCTCTCTTTACTCATAAGCCTCACCTATAAACAGTTATTCTAGCTCATCCTTACCCCGAGTCAACTTTTGCCGTTTTCAAATTGTCTCGTCCCATTATACGAATCTGCGCGGTTCCGGAGACTACTTGGACACCAGTTCTGCCACGAATCCAAAAGACTCTTTACGTAGAAACTTCCTATAAGCCTGGCCACAAGAGCATCCAATTGACCTGGTTCGAGTCTTGATCGAGTCCCGAGTTTTCAAAACATGTTGCATAATAGGAGTGAGGTTTCATGAATTGTGTCAGGGTCTAGCGGGTACTGCCCCCCCGGTGGGGACAGAACAGAGGTGACTCTAACTTAGAATGTGGTATAATTAATGGGGCAGGGAAGAAAGGAGGGGAATATGAATACCGCGAAGGTAGTCCTCTTAGCATTATTGTTGGCAGTGACTGTGTTCTCTTCTGGTTGCATGCAGATTCTCCAGGAGATCAAAGTGTATCCTGACGGAACCGGGATGATGGCGGAGACAGTGAAACTCTCCCCCATGGTGGCCCAGATTATGGCAGGGTTCGCGGAGGGTATGTCGGGCTCGGGAGGACCAAAACAGGAAATGAGCTCTCCAGACAATCTTTTTCCCGAAGAGCAGTTCCGAGAAAAAGCCCAGCAAATGGGAGAAGGGGTAGAATTTCTCTCGCGAGAGGTGAGGGAATTCGAAGAGGAAATGGTTGGTTACGTAGCTACCTACAAGATCAACAGTATGGATGATTTCACCTTGAACCCACAGGCAAAGGATCCAACCATGGAAACACCAGGAACAAACACTCCCATAACCTTTGCCTTTAAGAGGGGAACGAGTTCTTCCTCCCTTAAGATTAGGCAGCACTTCCCAACCAACGAGGTCGGCACCAAGGGAGAAGTGAGAACGGAACCTCCAGTGCAAGGTGGGCTTGCCGAGGCCGACGAGAAACAAATGGCCCAGTTCGCAGAGATGATGAAGGCAATGAGAATCCAAATCGTCGTTGAATGCGGAAATGAAATTGAAAGAACCAACGCTAAATGGAGGGATGGAAATCGCATTGTCTTGGTGGACTTTGATATGGAAGAGCTCTTCTCTCACCCCGAGAAACT
>JAUWAK010000007.1 GCA_030602105.1 Candidatus Aerophobota bacterium
TTTTATCGCTTTTTCGAAGCCACCGGCCAGTATATCTCCGATACCTTCTCGATTGACTATTTTCTCAGTCATCTTGACTATGGCCTGGTGATTGCCCCATCGCATCTCCAATCCGTCCGTATCTTCTTTGGTGATGAATCCCTCTTCAAAACAGTTAATGATAAAAGCAACAAGCCCTCCAGCGGATATAGTATCGACTCCATAGTCGTTACAAATATGATTTACCTTTATGAGCGACTCCAGACTATCGTTTAAGCAATTGCTGCTGAAGGCAGCCATAGTTTCATACTCTGGCTGGTGGGATTCCAGGACGCCGTACTCCTCAGTTTCCATTCTCACCGAACTCCCGCAGACAATAGGGCACTCCCAGCAGGTGTATTTCTTAGTTCTATACTTGTAAATCTCTTCTTCAGACCAGTCTGCCCCTTGGGCGAAATCTTCTCGTCCCACACCGGACCAGTTTTTTGTGGGAGCATCCCCCGTTGAGATACCCGAAGGTGTGTAAGCGGCACTTCCCTTCTGGAAGGCCTCAAAAAGTCCCTTGCCCTTTTTCATATCCACGATTGCTTCTTTTCTAAGGTGTAAGATCTTTTCCGGATGGGCAAGGGGAACCGCCATTTTTCCTTTTACCACTATAGCCTTAAGATTCTTTGACCCCATGAGGGCCCCAAATCCCGAGCGCCCCGCAGCCCTTCGCCTATCATGGATAATATTAGCGATCAAAACCTGCTTTTCGCCAGCTTTTCCTATGGAAGCTATTTGTACATCGCTTCCCAACCGCCTTTTGAGAATTTTCTCCACCCCAGTGGTATTCTCACCCCATATATGCTTAGCGTCATTTATGGTAACCTTACCTTCTTCTACTAAGACGTAAACAGGCTTATCTGCTTGCCCCTGAACAAGTATTCCGTCGTACCCTGCCATCTTCAAGGTTGGGCCAAAGTAACCCCCGCA
Organism: Candidatus Aerophobota bacterium; assembly: GCA_030602105.1. Classification (GTDB taxonomy): domain Bacteria; phylum Aerophobota; class Aerophobia; order Aerophobales; family AE-B3A; genus SOJT01. The sequence continues at coordinate 955 of JAUWAK010000007.1, forward strand.
GTTTGAGTCACTCCAGGTTCTGGTGAGAGGTGATTTTCCCACAACCATAAAACGGGAGCCCGTCACCGCTGGAGTTCCTGTTAAGGGTCCAGTAATAAATCCAATTATACTTTCAGGATTCAGAGGATCAGTGTTAGGTTTTTGAAAATCATACAGAAGCTTTGCTCCGATACCATACCCTCCCAGAAAATCGCTGCATATAGACTCATCCAGCTGTATGACTCTGCTTTCTCTTCGAGAAAGATCCACAAATGCTATTTTGCCGGTGTATCCCTTAAGCAACTTGTCCCTCCTTCACAGTGTATGTGGTGGTTATCCTCCGCTAACCGGGGGAAAAAGCTCTACCTCATCCCCTTCCTTTAAGCTGTGGGTCTGATCGGCTGGCTCTCCATTCACCAGAACAATAGTCACTCTTTCTTTTGGAATGTTTAGTGCACTCATTAGCTCACCTGCATTACTGTCGCCGGGTAAGTCAATAGCAACTTTCCTACCTTTTTCTTTATTGTATTTTTCTAGGATTCCGTAAAGCTTCACCGTTACACTAGCCATCTTTTTCTCATCCTTCTACTTTCAGAATCATCTTCTTGATAAGAATTCACTCCAACCAGGTTTCTCAGCGTGCAGCTCTGGCCACTCCACCCTTTTGAGCCCGCTCTACTTCCCTGACTATTTCAGCCAGGCTCGCCATACTGGTATCGCCAGGTGTGGTCCCTGCCAGGGCCCCATGAGCGGCAGCAAATTCAACGGCCTCCTGTGGATTCTTACCGGCGAGAACAGCGTAGATAAATCCGGAGGCAAAACTATCTCCCATACCTACACGATCATAGACTTCCAGATCTCTTCTGGGCGTCGCTTCGTAGAACTTCCCATTCATATACAGAATGCCTCCCCAATCGTTTACAAGAGCGGTTTTTGCGCTCCTCAAAGAAGTCAGCACCACTTTGAAGTTAGGGTACTTTTTGGTCACCTCCTCAGCCATTCCTCGAAACCCGCGAGTTTCAGTGATATCCACCTTCTTAACAAGATCGAGCCCTTTCACTTCGCAGCCTAACGCCGCCGAAAAATCTTCTTCGTTGCCCATCATTACATCAACCAGAGGAGCAATTCTTTGGTTAACCTCTCTTGCTTTTTTTTGTCCTCCTATGGCCTTCCAGAGCGATGCCCGGTAATTAAGATCATAGGAGACTATAGTGCCTGTCTTCCTTGCCTCTTGCATAGCTTCAATAATTGCCTCAGGGGTTGTCTCTGAAAGAGCCGCATAGATACCCCCGGTGTGAAGCCACTGCGCGCCTTCGTCTTGAAATATCCTCTTCCAGTTGACATCTCCTCTTTTCAGTTGAGAGGCTGCAGTGTGGCCTCGATCATATTCGGTTTTGGCACTTCTTACACCATAGCCTTTTTCTGTCCAATTCAGTCCAGTGCGCGATCCCCTACCCACGCCATCAAAAGGAACCCAGACCACATGACTCAAATCGACCCCTCCCTGCATCATCAGATCTTCACATAAATGTCCACTCTCAGAGTCCGGAAGCGCAGTCACTACAGCAGTATTCAGCCCGAACACTTTCTTAAGAGCCCTGGCCACGTTGTACTCTCCGCCTCCTTCAGAGACAGCAAAAGTTCTCGCGGTTCTGATCCTCCCCTCACTGGGGTTCAACCTGATCATAACCTCTCCCAGAGAGACTAATGCGTACCCGCACTCCTGTCTTGGCCTAATAGATAGGTCGCTCATTCTCTTTCACTCTCGCTTTCATTATTTTCCGGAAGTCCATGTTTTCCTAATGCAAAAAACTTGGTTCTGTGCTGATAATCTATTTCATAGAATGTCTCTTGTCAAATCAAATCTTCTTTATGGATACAATGATAGTGCACGTTCTTTGATCAGAAAGTGACAGGAACTATTGGTTCAGGAAACTACAGGAAACTAAAAGAGGCATGGGTATATTACAATACTCTGCCACCTAAGTCATATCATACCCAGAGTTCTGCTATGGATGAGCTACCGCGAGATTGACTTCCTTAGGGAAAAAACTATAATTAACCAAATGAATTGGGCGACAGGATGAAGAAAAACTGGGTTTTACCATCAGGACTGGAGGAAGAAAAATACCGTTTCCTTTCGCAAAAACTGGACCTTTCCCCTCTGCTTATCCAGATATTACATAATCGGGGAGTAAAGGAGGAAAATATCGGGGAATTCCTCAATCCGAAATTGGAGAGCTTATGCGACCCTTTCTTGATGAAGGGAATGGATTTGGCCGCAGAAAGGATTCTTCAGGCAATATCGGGGAGAGAAAAAATTCTAGTATACGGTGACTTCGATGTAGATGGAATCAGCGCGGTAAGTATCCTTCTGTTATTCCTGCGCCAGGCAAAAGTTGCCGGATATTTCTACATTCCGCACAGGGAAAGAGAAGGCTATGGCCTGAACCGGAATGCCGTGAAGAAGGCTCATGATTTGGATATGGACCTCATTATCACCTGTGACTGTGGGAGCTCTTCCTTTGAGGAAATTGAGTATGCCAAAGACTTGGGAGTTGACGTCATAGTAACTGACCATCATCAGATAAAAGATGACTTTGCCCCTTCCTGCACTGTTCTCAATCCGAATCAACCTGATTGTTCCTATCCATTTAAGGAACTGGCCGGAGTGGGGGTGGTGTTTAAGCTTGTCCAGGCTCTGGCACAGAAACTGGACGCGGGGGATATAGATCCTTATCAATACCTGGATCTGGTAGCTCTGGGAACGATTGCCGATATTGTTCCTCTGCGGGGTGAGAACAGAATCCTGGCCAAGCACGGTCTGGAGTCTCTCAAACGTACCTCTAACTGTGGACTAAGGGCTCTGGTAAGTGTAGGAGGTATTTCCGGGGAGGAAATTGAGGAGACTGAGGTCGGATTCATTATTGCTCCCAGGCTTAATGCCTGTGGTCGTCTTTCTTTGGCTCAGAAAGGGGTTAAACTTCTTTTGTCCACTTCCTTGAAGGAGGCTTTCGAACTAGCTAGAGATCTAGACCGGGAGAATAGCAAACGCCAGAGGATGGCAGGGAGAATGCGCCAGGAGGCAGAACAGCTCCTGCCCGCTCATAAGGATCCGGTGATTGTTCTTTCAAAGAGGGGATGGCATCCAGGACTGATTGGGCTGGTTGCTTCCTACATCAGGAACAAATACTTCCGACCTGTAGTTATTCTCTCCTTGGACGGCGATACTGCCAAGGGATCGGCCAGAAGTATCCCCGGATTCTCCATATTTGAGGGCCTCGAGAAATGCCAGGATCTCCTCCTTAGTTTTGGGGGACATCATATGGCTGCCGGAATGAAACTGGCGATAGAGAATATTCCGGAGCTCGAAAGGAAACTTAACCATTTGGCCAGCCAGACCTTATCTCCTGAGGATCTTATTCCCTCGTACTTTGTCGACGCTAGGGTAGATCTTGAGGAGTTGGATAAGGGGGTGTTTGAGAATCTGGAGCTTCTGTCTCCTTGTGGGCCAGATAATCCCACTCCTCTTTTTATGGCCGAGGATGTTTATTTTTCTTCGCCCCCGCGCAAATTAGCCCGTGGCTGTCTCAAAACGCATCTTACTTCCAAGAAAGGGACAAAGTTTGAAGCTGTTGCCTTTAATCTGGAGAATCAGGATAAGATCTTGGAACGTCGCCCAGTAAGGGTGATTTTTACCCCCCGAATCGACCGATTCAGAAACAGAAGCTCCTATCAGTTGGAGATCAAGGACTGGAGGGAAGGAGAAGATGAAGGATCTATCGAGAAGAATCAGGAACATACCGGATTTTCCTAAGAAAGGAATCCTCTTCAGGGATATTACCCCTCTTTTGCAGAATCCGGAGTCTTTTCGAGAAGCCGTGGACGTTATTACTGATAGGTATGAAAAGGAAGAGATTGATCTAGTAGTCAGCGCTGAGGCCCGAGGTTTTATTCTAGGAGCTTGCCTGGCCTACAAGTTGGGAGTAGGATTCATTCCTGTTCGCAAACCCGGTAAACTTCCCTATGAGGTGGAGAAGGTAACCTATGAGCTGGAATACGGGGAAGATGCCCTGGAGATGCATCGGGATGCGGTGAGAGAAGGGGACAGAGTTTTGGTCTTTGATGACCTTATGGCCACCGGGGGGACAGCCGGAGCTATTTGTGAGTTGGTGGAGAGACTGGGAGGAAAGGTAGCTGGGATTTGCTTTCTTATTGAGCTCACTTCCCTCAAAGGCATAGAAAAAATAAAGGATTACCCAGTTTTCTCTTTGATTAAGTATTAAGAGGTAGATTTCTGTGGGAAGAGGACCCGAGACCTCACCGCTTTTCTTGAAAAGGCTGGCAGTGGGAGAACTTCAAGCTAACTGCTATATAGTAGCTGATGAGGCCAGCAGCGAGGCTATGGTTCTAGATCCGGGCGGAGATGGAGAAAGAATACTGAAGATCATTGAGGAAAACTCTTTTCGCATAATTTCCATTGTCCTCACCCACATCCATCCAGATCACGTAGGAGCAGCCCAGCTGGTAGCTGGCGAGAGCGGGGCGTCTCTGTTCATGCATTCGGAGGATGCTTTCCTTCTAAGAAATTCATCCATGAGTTTTTCTCTCCGAGAAACAGAAGAGAAGATTGATCCCTCAGGGTTGAAAACGCTTGGGGACAAAGACAAGGTCTGGGTGGGTAGGTTTTCTTTTCTTGTGCTTCACACCCCGGGGCATACTCCGGGAAGTATTTCCATTTATGGAGAGGGTCGAGTTTTTACGGGAGATACCCTTTTTGCAGGTGGAGTTGGCAGGTGCGATCTACCGGGGGGAGACTGGCAAAAACTTAAGGATTCTATTCAGGATAGACTCCTAAGGCTTCCCCTGGAGACGGTAGTTCATCCGGGCCACGGCCCCGATACTATGTTAGAGAAAGAACTGAGGAGCAATCCCTTTATCCATGAGCTCGGTATTAAAAGATAGGAACATTGTGCTGGGGGTAACGGGAAGCATCGCGGCATACAAAGCAGCGGAGATTGTTCGGCTTCTAAGGAAACGGGGAGCCAGTGTGTATCCACTGATGACGCAGGCAGCCACCCATTTCGTTCATCCTCTGACACTCGCGTCTTTGGCTGCTCAGGAGGTTGCCCTGGACCTGTTTGAGACGAAGCAAGGAAGAATGAGACATCTCTCTTTAGCTGAGCTTGCCGACCTTGTCTTAATCGCTCCTGCCACGGCCAATGTTATGGGGAAGATAGCTCATGGGATTGCTGATGATCTTTTGACCACTGCTGTTATGGCTACCAGGGCCCCTGTTGTTCTGGCCCCGGCCATGGATGAGGCAATGTATGAGAATCCAGTGGTTCAAGCAAATATGAGGGAACTCAAGTCCCGAGGAATGCACATCATTGATCCGGTGAAGGGGCAGCTGGCCTCGGGAGAAGTGGGAAAGGGAAGAATGGTCGAGCCTCAAAAGATTGTGGATTATGCGGAAGGAGTCCTTCAATCAAGACAGGATTTTGCTGGAAAGCTCTTTATGGTTACGGCTGGACCAACCAGGGAGGCCCTGGACAAGGTGCGCTTTATTTCCAGCTATTCCAGTGGAAAGATGGGTTACGCTCTTGCCGAAGAAGGGATAGACAGGGGCTCCAGGATTATCCTTATCAGCGGGCCCAGCTCTCTTTTGCCTCCTCCCCAGGCTGAATTTTACTCTGTGGAGACTGCTCTTGAGATGAAGAAGAGGGTCATGGAAAGATTCTCCGAGGTGGACGGAGTCCTGATGGCAGCCGCTGTGTCTGATTTCAGAGCTAAACGTGTCTTTAGCGGCAAGATAAAGAAGAATGCATGCACCTCCCTCAGGCTGGATTTGGTACAGAATCCCGATATTTTGCAGGAGCTGGGAAGGAACAAAGGGGATAAGTTCCTGGTGGGCTTCTGTGCTGAGACCTCTGGTTTAAAGGAAAAGGCTAAAGAGAAACTGGAGGAGAAGAATCTCGACTTGATAGTGGCCAACGATATTACTCTGGAAGGGGCCGGTTTCGGTGGGGATACCAATGTGGTTCTCCTGGTGGGTAAAGATGGAGAGGCAATATCGTTGGACAGGAGAAGCAAAAGGGAGGTAGCCCGGAAGATTTGGGACAAGGTGAAGGAATTTATGCCAACCTAAGGTGATGTGATGTCTAAAAAGAAGATAATATGTCTCGTATTTATATGCTTCCTGCTTTACCTTAGCTCTTCTTCCTATGCAGAGCCGGCGAGTTTGGTAGAAGTTCTCAGTCTGGAGGGAACTATTAATCCTGTAGCCGTAGAGCGTCTGGATAAGGCCATAGAATTGGCAGTCGAAAATAAAGCTCAGTGTCTTATCATTCAGTTGGATACTCCCGGAGGACTGGATACATCTATGCGGGATATGATCAAGCTGATGATGAATAGTGAAATCCCTATTGTGGTTTATGTTGCTCCCAAAGGCGGTAGAGCAGCCTCAGCAGGTGTTTTCATAACCCTGGCCGCCCACATTGCCGCTATGGCTCCAGGCACCAACATAGGAGCTGCTCACCCTGTCGCTATGGGAATAGGAGGAGCCGTAGATAAAGAAATGATGGAAAAGGTAGTTAATGATGCAGCCGCCTATGTAAAGTCCATTGCCCAGAAGAGGAATAGAAATGTAGAGTGGGCAGAAAAGGCGGTGAGAGAGAGTGTTTCTATAACTGCTGAAGAGGCTTTAGAGCTTAATGTGGTGGACCTTATGGCTGAGGATATGAACGATCTTTTAGAGAAATTGGATGGGGCAGAAGTGGAGGTAATGCAGAAGACTCTAACCGTGATGACAAAGGGGGCTAGCCTCCATTTTATGGAAATGTCCTTTCGAGAAAAGGTTCTTCAGACCATCGCTGATCCCAACCTTGCCTATATATTGCTCATGATAGGGATATGGGGAATTGTTCTGGAGTTTTTCCATCCCGGATCTCTTTTGCCGGGTATTGTGGGGGGTATCTGTCTCATACTGGCTTTCTTTGCCCTGCAGATTCTTTCCTTTAATATGGCCGGTCTTGTGCTCATTTTTCTGGCCGTTGTCCTTTTTGTTCTGGACATTACAGTTCCCTCCTACGGTGCCCTGACTATAGGAGGCATTGTCTCCCTAGCTTTGGGCTCTCTCATGCTGATAGATCCCTCCGCCATCTATATCTCCATCTCCCTCGAATACATTGTTATTATGGTGGCATTTACCAGTGCCCTTTTTATTTTTATTGTCGGCTATGCCATAAAGGCTCAGTTCAAAAAGCCCGCCACGGGACCGGAGGGAATGGTGGGCTCGACCGGAATAACCAGGAGTAATCTAAAGACTAAAGGGAAGATCCAGATCCATGGAGAGATCTGGAATGCAATTCTCGAGTCCAGTGGGGAGGTGATTAGAAAGGGAGAAGAGGTAGAAGTGGTGAGAGTAGAAGGGATGAGATTAGTAGTCAAAAAAAAGGGAGGTTAGATATGCCAGCGGTCTTTTTTGTGGTCATTGTAGGAGTTATTCTCCTGATGGCATCCATCAGGGTGGTAACAGAATATGAGAGGGGAGTGATTTTCAGGTTGGGTAGGTTAGTGGGAGCCAAAGGACCGGGGCTCTTTTTTCTTATCCCCATTGTGGATAGGATGACGAAAATTAGCCTGAGGACGGTGAATTTTGATGTTCAGCCACAGGAGGTAATCACCAAGGATAATGTTCCGGTCAAGGTCAACGCCGTGGTCTATTTCAGAATCATAGACCCTTGTAAATCGGTCATTGAAGTAGAGAATTCCCGTTTCGCCACCCTGCAGATAGCCCAGACTACCTTAAGGGGAGTGGTGGGAGAAGCTGAACTTGATGAGCTTCTCTCTCAGCGGGAGAAGCTCAATGAAAGACTTCAGAGCATTGTTGATGATCAAACTGATCCCTGGGGAATCAAGGTGAGTGTGGTGGAAGTTAAGGAGGTTGAGATACCCGATACCATGAAGCGGGCTATGGCCAGGCAGGCAGAGGTGGAAAGGGAGAGGAGGGCCAAGATTATCAACGCCCAAGGAGAGTTTCAGGCCGCCGAAAAACTCACTCAGGCTGCCGCCATCATCAGGAAGTATCCTCAAGCTCTTCAGTTAAGGTATCTACAGACCCTTTCCGACATAGCTACTGAACAGAATTCGACCATCGTCTTTCCCTTACCCATCAATCTTCTGGAGGCCTTTGAGACTTTGACAGGAAAAGCTACTTCTAAATAGTACTTGGGCTCTGGATGAAAAAAAGCGAAAGCGCTGGAAAGAGACGAGGAACGAAATGAAGATATTACTGGTTGCTGCTTCGTCTTTGGTACTTTTTCTAACAGGATGTACCTATCAGGTGGAAACTCCTCTTCCTCCGGGAGTTTCTAGCATCGCCATTCCCCTTTTTTCTAATGGGACTATGGAGTGGGGAGTGGGAGAGACTCTTACCCGTATAGTTATTGAGGAGTTTCAGGTTCGCACCCGCCTGCGTTTGGAAGAGAAGGATGAGGCCGACCTTCTTCTAGAAGGAGAGGTTACTCACTATTTGAATGAGCTGTCCAGTGAGAGCGGGATAGAACCGGAAGAATATCGGTTGACCATGGAGGTGGTGGTGAGGCTAATCTCTCTCGCCCAGGAAGAGACTATATGGAGGCGGAAAATAACGGAGGCCACTCCATATTCTATCTCTGCTAAGGGTCCGGAGTTGGAAACCATCCAGACGGAAGAGGAAGCACTTGCAGAAACTTCCAGAAAGATAGCTCAGCACCTGGTCAATCTGACTCTGGAAGGATGGGAAGAGTGATGCAGGTGAAGTTTGCTCGGCCGCAGTCCATGAAAGAGCGGCCCACTCACTACTGCCCCGGGTGCGGTCATGGCATCATACACAGGCTTATCTGTGAGGTGGTAGATGAGCTTGGAATTCGGGAAGAGTTAATTGGGGTTTGTCCTGTAGGTTGTTCTGTCATTGCCTATGATTATTTTGATTTTGATATGGTTGAGGCGGCCCATGGACGTGCTCCTGCTGTGGCTACCGGCATAAAAAGGGTACATCCCAACAAGTTTGTTTTTACCTACCAAGGCGATGGAGATTTAGCTTCCATTGGAATGGCCGAGATTATTCATGCCGCCGCGCGAGGAGAAGCCTTGAGCGTGGTCTTTGTTAATAATGCCATATACGGGATGACGGGCGGCCAGATGGCTCCCACTACTCTGCTTGATCAGAGAACTACCACCACTCCCTTCGGAAGAGATGCCGAAAATGAAGGTTATCCTCTGAGGGTCCCTGAGCTTCTGGCTTCTCTTCCTGGCGTGGGTTATCTTGAGCGAGAAGCGGTAGGCAGTCCTGCCGGCATAAGGAAAACGAAAAAAGCCCTGAAGAAATCCTTTCTGTTTCAAAAAGAGAAGGGGAGATTCTCACTGGTCGAGATTCTCTCTCCGTGCCCTACTGCCTGGAGACTCTTGCCTCTTGAAGCTCTTCAGTGGTTAGAGGAAGAAATGGTCCCCAATTATCCTTTGGGGGTAATCAAAGATGAGGGGTAAAGGGGGATGGGGAAGAGCTGTCGGGGAATGGCCATCTTAAGGCGGAGTCGTTGAGTTTTAACTTTTTCAGATCTTCCGGCCCTTTCATGTTGGTGACGATGTAGCCAACCCCTCCTGATTTGAGCTCAGGAGTAAGTATCCTCTTGAGCTTTATCCAGTTTTCCTTTTGACAAAGGCTCGAAGGTTTGATACTTTTTTATTCGATCAACCTTTTCATAAGTCTTGATTTCTGACGAGCCACCTTGTTCTTATGCCAAATTCCTTTTGAAGCCGCCCTGTCCATAAGATTTATGACCTCGGGGAGTTTTTTCTTTGCTTCCTCCGTCTTTTTCTGATAGATAAGCTGCCAGAGTTTCCGACTGGCAGTCTCAATTCGTCTCTGCATAGCTCTATTTCGGGTTCTTCGCCTTTGATCCTGTCTCATTCTTTTTTTTGCTGATTCAATGATAGGCATCCTTCTCTCCTTTGACACGGTAGAATTTTCGACGCTTAAGGTATTCACGGGGAAAGCTTGTCTTTCAGTATTCTAACATATAAGATTTTTGAAATGATGGCAAGATCCAGAGGGAGGTCAGAGAAGTTTGAGGAAAGAAGGGGTAGTAAGAGCAGCTGGAGTCGTGGGGCTGGGAACTTTTGTCTCGCGCCTCTTTGGATTAGTAAGGCTTCAGGTGATTGCTTATATCTTTGGCTATTCAGCGGCTACCGATGCCTTTTGGATCGCCTTCACTCTGCCGAACCTCTTAAGATCCCTTGTGGCGGAGGGGTCATTGAGTACAGCTTTTATCCCTGTCCTTTCCGAATGGCTCACCAAGAAGGGAAAAGATGAGGCGTGGCAGCTTGTAAACAACGTCCTTAATATCCTGGTTGTTCTCCTTATGGGGCTGCTGGTATTGGGAATCTTCCTCGCGCCCAAATATGTTCCCTACATTGCTTTTGGCTTCCCAGACGGTTCTCCTCAACTTGCTCTGGCCGTGAGATTAACCCAGGTTATGTTCCTCTTCTTAGTCTTTGTCAGTCTGGCTGCTCTGGCTATGGCTACTCTCAACTGCGTGGGTCATTTTGCGGCGCCCGCCTTTGCTCCTGTCCTATTCAGCCTCAGCGTAATCACCTCCGCTATCCTCCTGACTCCGAGGTTCGGCATTTACAGTCTGGCCATAGGCGTGGTGGTAGGAGGGGGAGCACAACTTCTATTTCAAATTCCTCCCTTGGTCAGGAGGGGCTTCAGCTATCGTTTCATCTTATCCCTTAGCCATCCTGGCGTGCGCAAGATAGGTAGACTCATGGGTCCGGCGACTTTGGGAGGTATGACCCTGCAGGCCAACATTGTCATAAACCGCATCTTTGCCTCAACCTTACCCGCAGGCAGTATCTCGGCTCTGCTGTATGCCATGAGGCTCTTGCAGTTCCCTTTGGGGCTTTTTGCCATTGCCGTATCTACAGCTATTTTCCCTGCTCTGTCTTCTCTTGCCGCTGAGGAGAATATGCAGGAGATGAGGAGGGTCGTTTCCCTCGGTATTCGAATGGTTCTTCTAGTCTTGATTCCTTCCACCTTGGGTCTGGTGCTAGTGAGGAAGACTTTGATTTCTCTGCTCTTTGAGCACGGAGCCTTTCTGGCTCAGGACAGCCTTATGACGGGTCAGGCTCTGTTTTACTACGCTCTGGGTCTCTTGGCCATGGGAGAGGTTATGGTTTTGAACAGAGCTTTCTATTCTCTTCAGGAAATTCTCGTTCCGGTAAAAGTATCTCTTTTTGTATTGTTTCTTAATGTTTTGCTAAATTTTCTCTTTATCTCCCCCCTGAAGCACAGTGGACTTGCTCTGGCTACCTCTATCTCTATGATCTCTAATATGCTTATCCTTCTTGTCCTTTTGAGAATAAGGATCAGGGGACTTGAAGGGAAAATAATCCTGGTCTCCTTTCTGAAAACTTGTCTTATCAGCATTCTTATGGCCGGGGCGGTGTATCTTGTATTGGAGGGAATTTCTTCCTTGGTCTGGATATCAGGCATGGTCTCCGAGATTATCCAGCTGTGTGCAGCTGTAGGAGCGGGAGGGCTTGTTTTCTTCCTCTTGACCTATCTTTTCAGAATGGAGGAGCTTAAGATCGTTTTGAGCGTCCTGAGAGGAAAAAAGTGAACGTCAAACCTCCTGAAGATCGAGATTGACAAATGTGGGAATCTTGGTTAAGGTAAAGTTCAAAATGGATAGACGGTAAAGCTCGAGTGCGACTGATAAGGAGGGAAATGTGAAAGATGTATGTGCGGTGGTGTTGGCGGCCGGGAAAGGGACGCGTATGAGGTCAGGGCTGATTAAGCTTGCGCATCCTCTCAGTTCTCAACCTCTTGTGAAATTCGTTACTGATGCCTGTGTGGAAAGCGGGGTAGGAAGGACAATTGTTGTGGTAGGTTATCAGGCCGACAAGGTAAAATCCATTCTGGGGGAAAAATTCGAATATGTCTACCAGGAAGGACGTCTAGGTACCGGGGATGCCGTTAGAAGAGCAGCTTCTCTTCTAGGAGGCTTTCAGGGAGAGCTCATCGTTCTTCCGGGAGATGCTCCCTTTATTACCTCCTCCGCTCTGGTGGGGCTCGTTCATCGTCGACGAGAAACAAAATCAGCGGCCACAGTCTTGACCGCTGTTCTTCCCCGTCCCAGTCACTACGGACGAATTATTAGAAATGGCTACGAGCAGATCAAGAGGATTGTGGAAAGCCAAAATGCCGGGCCTGAGGAACTAAGAATTAGAGAGGTAAATAGCGGCGTTTACTGTTTTGATAGCCAGAAGCTTCTGCCTCTTCTTCCCCTTTTGACCCGTGACACCAAAGGGGGTGAGTACTATCTCACCGATGTCATAGGGCTATTGCATCAGCAGGGGTTTAGCGTAGAGGCCATGAGGGTCTCGGATCCAACAGTAGTTCTAGGAGTTAATACTCCTCAGGAGCTCAAGAGAGCCTGGAAGATCCTGGAGAAACAGAAAAAAGGAAAGAGGAAATAGCTTAGGGATGAGGAAGGCTGTTTTTTCCGATGTAATCATAATCGGAGCGGGGGTAGTAGGGGCTGCCATAGCCAGAGAACTATCCCGGTACCGACTGAAAGTGGCTTTGCTGGAGAAGGAATGCGATGTAGGCCTCGGCTCCAGCAAGGCCAATAGTGCCATAATTCATGCCGGGTTCCATGCGCCTTCCGGAACGCTCAAGGCAAAACTCACCCCTTCCGGGAATCATCTGCACGAAGAGCTCGCTCGGCAGCTTTGTGTTCCCTTCAAAAGGGTTGGCTCGTTAACTATCGCCTTCACCTCAAAGGATATAGGAATCCTGGAGAGACTTCAAAAGCAGGGCAAGGAAAATGCGGTCTCAGGACTCCGTATTATTTCTCAAGAAGAGCTTCTGAAAAAGGAGCCCCGAATAAACCCCAAGGCAAAAGCGGCTCTTTATGCCCCCACCACCGGAATTATCTCCCCCTACGAGATGACCATTGCTTTGGTGGAAAATGCTACTCGTAATGGAGCCCAAGTCTATTTAAACAGACGCGTTCTGGGGATACAGGTGGATCCCGATGCAACGAAGACCATCCGGACCAACAGGGGAGTCTTCAAGGCAAGATGGGTGATTAACTCTGCCGGACTTCACAGTGATGAGATAGCAAAAATGGTGGGGATCACAAAATTTGAAATTGTCCCCCGCAAAGGGGAAGAATACATCCTCGATAGATCTAAAGGAAATCTGGTAAGCCACGTCATCTATCCTGTCCCCACTTTGATTTCCGAGGGGGTTCTTATCATTCCCACCGTGTACGGCAATGTCATGCTGGGGCCTACTGCCGAAGAGGTGGCTGATAAATCGGACTTTTCCACTACCGGGGAGGGATTTAGGCATGTGATGAATCGTGCCAGGAAGCTCTTACCTTGTCTTTCTCCGGAGGATGTCATTGGCTCCTTTGCTGGACTCAGGGCATCACTACCTCAGGGTGATTTTGTTGTTTATTCTTCGCGTGAGGTTCCAGGATTTATTAGTCTTATAGGTATTGATTCGCCAGGCTTAACTGCAGCTCCTATCCTGGCCAGGATGATGGTAAAGATGCTAGACCAAGAGGGACTCAAGCTCCGTCCTAATGTGGATTTTCATCCCACCAGGCAAGCGGGGATAAGATTCCGGCAGCTCTCTCGGCAAGAGAAAGCAGAGGTAGTGGCCGAGAATCCTCCATACGGAAAGGTTGTATGTGTTTGTGAGACGGTATCGGAGGGGGAGATAGTCGATGCTATTAGAGACGGAGCCATCACTCTGGATGGTGTAAAGTTCAGAACTCATCTGGGTATGGGCCGCTGTCAAGGAAGTTTCTGTCATCTCAGGGCGGCTGAAATTCTTTGCCGAGAGGGGGGAATATCTTTACGCAAGCTGACCAAAAAGGGAGGCAAATCGAGTCTCTTGGCTGATGACCTCGCCTCTCCGGCCAAGAGAAAACGAACTCCTCCGAGGAAAAAGGGTACAGCAAGGGGAGTACACGGAGCCGCTAGAAGCGTGCGAAGGACAGAGGTAAGTCTCGCCATTGTGGGAGGGGGCGCCGCTGGGCTAGCCGCGGCTGTTGCAGCCAGGAGGGCCGGGGCTCAAGATGTATTGGTATTGGACCGAAATGAAAAGGCAGGTGGGGTTCTCCTTCAATGTAAACATGAGGGATTCGGTCTAAGGAAATTCCGTGTCAGCTTGACCGGAAAGGAGTATATTCAGAAGTTCCTTGGCCAAGCTAGAAAATTGAAGGTCAAGGTGATGGCGGCGACCACGGTTCTGGAAATTAATTCCCACAAGGAGATCCTGATAGTAAGTGAAAAGGAAGGAGTCCGGAATATTAGGGCTAAAACTATTATCCTGGCCATGGGGTGTCGAGAAAGACAGCGAGGAGAAATAGGTATCCCCGGCGGTAGGCCCGCCGGCATCTTCACAGCTGGAGCTGCTCAACAATGGATAAATATGAAAGGCTGCCTTCCGGGGAAGAAGGTGGTTATTCTTGGCTCGGGTGACGTAGGTTTGATTATGGCCCGCAGACTCACTCTTGGGGGAGCCAAAGTAGAGGCAGTAATGGAGATTATGTCCTATCCCAGCGGGCTGGCCCACAACGTTGCTACCTGTCTGAATGAATTCAAAATACCGCTTTATCTGGAACATATGGTTACCTGGGTCCACGGTAGAGAGAGAGTAGAGGGAGTAACGGTGGCGCGAGTGAGTAAGAGCGGTGATCCTATGGTGAGCACCGAAAGAAGAATTGACTGTGACACTCTCCTCCTGTCGGCGGGACTTGTACCAGAGAACGAATTATCCCTCTCGGCTGGTGTCGAACTCGATCCTCTTACTGGTGGCCCTATAGTTAATGAGAGGATGGAGACCAACCTTGAGGGCGTTTTCGCCTGCGGAAATGTGGTTCATGTGCACCATTTAGTAGATCATATCAGCTATCAGGCTGAAGCAGCCGGAAGGTCGGCTGCGAGTTATCTAGAGGGTGATCTACTATCCCCCTCGCGGTGGATAAGACTCACTCCCGGTCAGAACATTCGCTACATAGTTCCTCAACGCATTTCTGGACAGGAAAAGGTGACTTTTTTTGCTCGGGTTCATTGTGCCGGTGATAGAATGAAGTTAAGGATAGGTCCTGGCATAGCCGAGAAGAAAATAGATCGAGTGAGTCCCTGTGAGGTGTCGGTGGTGGATCTTCACCCTGAAGAGATGTGCGCACTGGATGGGTTATCTCATGCAGAGGTAAGTATTCTTAGAGGTTAGTTCCAGGGAGGATTCATGGAAAAAGTGATCGTCTTCGATACCACACTTCGCGATGGAGAGCAATCTCCAGGAGCCAGCCTCGCCGTGGAAGAGAAGCTGGAGATCGCCAGGCAACTGGAGAAACTGAAAGTGGATGTTATTGAGACAGGTTTTCCCGCCTCTTCTCCTGGTGATTTTGAGGCAGTGAGACGCATTGCCCAGGAACTTGAGGCTCCAGTTATTACGGCCCTGGCGCGAGCACTTCCCTCGGACATCGAAAAGGCAGGGGAGGCACTAAGAGAAGCGAACCATAAAAGAATCCATACATTCATTGCAACATCTTCCATTCATATGAAGCATAAACTCAGGATGAGCCGACGCCAGGTCCTCTCCTCAGCGGTGGAGGCTGTGGAAATGGCCAAACAGTTTGTCCCCGAGGTGGAGTTCTCTCCGGAGGACGCCTCCAGAAGCGATTTGGCCTTTTTGTGCGAGGTAATTCAGGCAGTTATTGAGCGAGGAGCTACCGTAATCAACATTCCAGACACAGTAGGGTACTGTACTCCCTATGATTTTGGTGCTCTCATCCGCAGCCTAGGTGAAAATGTCCCCCATCTTGAGAAGATCACCTTGAGTGTTCACTGCCACAATGACCTGGGGATGGCTACTGCCAATTCCATTGCCGGGATAAAGGCGGGGGCCAGGCAGGTGGAGTGTACCGTGAATGGGATAGGAGAGAGGGCAGGTAATGCCTCCCTGGAGGAGGTAGTTATGGCGCTGGCTACTCGAAGGGATCTTTTGCCTTTTCGCACTAATGTCAACACAACTGAGATTTATAGGACATCTCGACTGGTCTCTCGTCTTACTGGAGTTCCTGTTCAACCTAATAAGGCCGTTGTAGGTGAAAATGCCTTTCGACATGAGGCGGGTATCCATCAGGATGGGGTTCTCAAGGAAAGTGCAACCTATGAAATAATGACCCCTGCCTCCATCGGCTTGAAGGAGGGGGAGCTAGTTCTGGGCAAGCATTCCGGAAGCCACGCTTTTGGAGAGAGAATGAAGAGGCTAGGTTTTCGGCTGGATTCTCATCAACTGGAGGCTGCTTTTAGGAGGTTCAAGGAGCTGGCAGATAAGAAGAGAGAAGTTTTCGATGAGGATCTCATTTTTCTGGGAGAGGAGCAAACTTTTCGCATTCCCGAAGTCTATGTGCTTGAGTATATCCATACCGTGACCGGCAACCAGATTCTTCCCACCACTACGCTAAGGATCAAGAAAAAAGGTAAAGTCTTTCAGGAAGCTGCCTGTGGTGATGGTCCCATCGATGCGGCTTACAGGGCCATAGACAGAGTCACCGGAATGAAACTGAACCTGCTCGACTATTCTCTTCACTCTGTTACCGGGGGGAAGGATGCTCTGGGCGAAGTTATGGTTAAAGTCCAGGTTAAGGGGGGAATGGTAACGGGCAGAGGGGCCAGTACCGACATTATCGAAGCCAGTGCTAAGGCCTATCTTAATGCCATAAACAGGTTGATCTATCGAGAGGAAAAGAAGGGCTCATAGAGACATATGGGAGTTTGAAAGAGTCCTTATTATTTTGAAAAAGGAGTGTTTATGCAGATTTCCAAAGAAAAACTGGCAAAGATGTACGAGGTGATGGTCAAGATCAGAAAGTTCGAGGAGAAAGTGGTAGACATCTTTGCCCGGGGATTTATGCCTGGCTTAGCCCATCTTTATGTTGGTGAGGAGGCTGTAGCGGTAGGAGCCTGTTCTAATCTTGGTAGGGATGACTACATCTCCAGCACTCATCGAGGGCACGGGCATTGCATTGCCAAGGGAGGGGATGTTAAGCGAATGATGGCGGAGATCTTTGGCAAGAAGACAGGCTACTGTAAGGGTAAGGGTGGCTCCATGCATATTGCGGATCTCGACATTGGCATTCTGGGAGCAACGGGTATAGTGGGAGGGGGAATTCCCATCGCTGTGGGAGCTGCTCTATCGGCGAAGCTGAGAAAAACGCATCAGGTGGCAGTCTCCTTTTTTGGAGACGGTGCTTCCAATCAGGGAACCTTTCATGAGTCGCTGAATCTTGCCTCGGTGAAAAACTTACCCGTGGTCTTTGTCTGTGAAAACAACCTTTATGCTATCTCTACCTCTCAGTCGAGGGCTCAGGCTATTAAAGATATAGCTACGAGAGCTGCATCCTATAATATGCCCGGGACTATAGCCGATGGAAATGATGTCCTGGATGTATATGATAAAGTCGCCGAAGCTGTAGAAAGAGGGAGAAAAGGAGAAGGTCCAAGCCTCGTTGAATGCAAAACCTATCGGTGGAGAGGGCACCACGAAGGTGACCCCAAAAGAGGAGCAAGATATCGGAGCATGAATGAGGTCAGTGAGTGGGAGAAGAAATGCCCTATCGCCGCTTTTAAAAAGCACCTTCTTAATGAGGGCGTCTTGAAGGAAGCTGATTTTAAGCTGATAGAAGAAAAAATGGTAAAAGAAATTGAGGAAGCAGTTGAGTTTGCCGATGAGGGCCCCTTTCCCGCTTCAGAAGAAATCCTGGAGGATCTATTTACTTAAGGAGAAGGAGGCCGAATGAGAAAAATTACCTATGCTGAGGCCATCAATGAGACTCTAAGGGAGATGATGAGGAAAGACGAGAGAATATTCATTATGGGAGAAGATATTGGCCGCTACGGGGGTATCTTTCAGGTGACCAAGGGCCTTTTAGA
>JAUWAK010000158.1 GCA_030602105.1 Candidatus Aerophobota bacterium
GGCCCCGATTTCTTCCTCTATTCGCAGGAGCCTGTTATACTTAGCCGTTCTCTCGCTGCGGCTGCAGGAGCCAGCCTTTATCTGACCGGCCGTGAGCCCCACTGCTAGATCAGAAATAGTAGTATCTTCGGTCTCACCGGAGCGATGAGATACAACAGTGCCATACCCGTATCTTTTGGCCATCTCAACAGCCTGCACGGTTTCACTAAGAGTCCCCGCTTGATTAGGCTTGATGAGAATAGCGTTGGCCACCCCCATTTCTACTCCCTTCTTAAGACGAGTCACATTAGTTACAAAAAGATCGTCACCGACTATCTGAATCTTTTTCCCCAGCCTCTGGGTAAGAAGTTTCCAGCCCTCCCAGTCATCCTCGGCCAAACCATCTTCTATAGAAATAATGGGAAAATGACAGACAAGATCCTCGTAGAAATCGATGAGCTCCTCGGCAGTCATTTCCTTCTTCGCCTCAGCCTCTAGAATATACCTACCATTACCATAGAAGCTACTGGCCGCAGGGTCCAAAGCCAAGGCCACATCCTTGCCTGGCTCATACCCTGCCTCCCGGATAGCCTGCACTATTAGCTCTAGAGCTTCCCGATTCGAGGATAGATTTGGTGCAAAACCTCCTTCATCTCCCACCGCGCTGCTGTAGCCCCTTTCTCTTAGAACTGACTTCAGACAGTGGAAAGTCTCAGCTCCCATGCGCAGGGCCTCCGAAAAGCTGCCAGCCCCCACCGGCACAACCATGAACTCCTGAAGATCTACATTATTATCGGCATGCTTTCCTCCGTTCAAGAAATTCATCAGAGGAACAGGTAGCATCCTCTCTCCCTTTCCCCCCAGGTATCTATAAAAAGGAAGATTGACGGAGGATGCGGCAGCTTTAGCACAAGCTAGTGAAACAGCTAAAATAGCGTTAGCTCCCAGCCTCCCTTTATTCTTGGTTCCATCCAGTTTAATCATAATCTCGTCGATCTTGCTCTGGCAAAGGGGATCCTCCCCCTTAAGCTTTGGTCCTATTATTTCATTAACATTCTTAACCGCCCGAGTTACACCCCTTCCCATCCATTCCTTCCCCCCATCCCTGAGCTCGATAGCCTCGTGCTTACCCGTGGAAGCCCCGGAGGGAACGGCTGCACGTCCGGTTGCTCCACCATCCAACCATACTTCTGCCTCCACGGTGGGGTTCCCGCGGGAGTCCAGAATCTGCCTTGCCTTTACGCTCCTGATTTTCTCCGCCACAGCTAACCCCTAAACTTTCTCCAGACGGATCTCATCCCCATCTTGTACCTTCTTAAACTCTTCCAGGCTTCCCTGGACCTTTCCCAGCATAACAACCGGGCTGGCTGCCCTTATTTCCTCTCCCTGGCTCATTGGAGTAGGGCCAAAGAATATACAAAAAGCCTTTCCTGGGGGCCAAAAGGCAATGTCGCCCTTCTCGACCACTTCCTTTTTCTCACCCCCGGCAGGTTCTACGGAGATAGTAAAATAGATTTCATCTCCCCACCGGCTCACCGAGGAGGTTTGCGGGAGAGACTTCCATAAAGCCTCAGCCATAGAAGAGGAGTTCAGGACAGCTTTCCTCTGGACCTTTCCAGTCACAATTCTCATTTCTCTAGCCATAAATCACCTTTCTGACACTGAATCTACTTCTCGCCACGGGCTAACCTCACCTTATAATTCCTCAATTTTTCCTCTATCTTGCTCGACTCGAGGGAGAGAATCTGCGCAGCCATAATGGCAGCATTCTTAGCCCCCACTTTCCCTATAGCCATACAGGCCACGGGGACTCCTGTTGGCATCTGCAGGATAGAATAGAGAGCATCTAATCCTTCCAGGGGCGGGGAGGATAGAGGAATTCCTATCACCGGCAGAGTAGTATTGGCAGCAATAGCTCCGGGCAGGTGAGCTGCTCTTCCTGCTCCAGCCACCACCACCTTCACTCCACGCTTCGCTAGATTTCTTGCGTATTTCAAAGTGGCCTCAGGCATCCGATGAGCTGAGAGAATCCTCACTTCATAAGGAATGGTAAACTCATCCAAGGTCTTGAGGCAATGTTCCATCACCCCTCGGTCGGAGGAGCTTCCCATAACTACACTAACTAAGGGTTCAGACAACATTAGGCCCTCCTTCAGTACACAACCTTGTTGAGCGGATACTCCACAATTCCCTCTGCCCCTATTCTCTTCATCCCTGGAATGAGCTCCCGAGCCAGGAGCTCATCCACTATTATCTCCACTGCCCACCAACCTTTCTGGGAAAGCTTGGAGATAGTGGGCCTCTTCAGGGCTGGCAAGAGATCTAGAAGCTTTCCCAAATTCTCCTGGGAAACGTTCATTTTCAATCCTACTTTCCCGTAACCATTTATGGCACCTTCCAATAGAATAGCCAGATTCTTAATTTTCTCCCTTTTCCACTTATCCTCCCAGGCCAGCTCATTAGCAATGAGCCAGGTGGTAGATTCTATGATAGTATCTATGACACGAAGATTATTAGCCTTCAAGGAGACCCCGGTCTCCGTGAGTTCCACAATGGCATCC
>JAUWAK010000018.1 GCA_030602105.1 Candidatus Aerophobota bacterium
AAGTAGCGGGAGCAAGAGTAGCCATCGGTCGAGGAATGGCCGCTAGGATAGTTATCAGGAAGATAGAGTCATGAAAATACTCTTGATGGGAAATCCTAATGTAGGCAAGAGCGTCATTTTCAACCGTCTGACCGGAATAAGGGTCGTGGTCTCCAATTACCCGGGAACGACTATTGAATTCCTGGAAGGCAGTATGATGGTGGACGGGAGAAGGGTGCAGATTATTGATGTCCCGGGTGCTTATTCTCTTGTTCCCTCCGATAAAGCTGAGGAGGTGGCGGTGAATATCTTGATGAAAGACAAACCCCATCTTATTGTGGACGTAGTGGATGCCACTAATCTGGAACGCAATCTCTATCTGTCGTTGCAGCTAAGGGAGCTACCTATTCCTCTTATTCTGGATCTTAATATGATCGACTTGGCCAGGGAAAGGGGAATTAGTATTGACAAAGATGCTCTAGCGAGAGCCTTAGGGGTTCCAGTCGTCAGCAGCGTGGCCATATCAGGAGAGGGAGTTCACGAACTAAGAGCAGTTATTGCGAGGATCATTAAGGAGAGGGTGGGCAGTGGAAATACAGTTTGAGCCACGCATAGAAAAAACTATCAAGCTTATTGAGGAAAGGACTGGCCTTGCCCGCTGGCAGGTAATCCTCGGTCTGGAGGGAAATAAGGATTTCAGGAAGAAAATACCACTCGATATTCTCAGGGAGAGCACGAGAGAGGTAGAGAAGGATCACAAAGAATCTATCGAACTCATTATGCTTAAGGCAAGATTCGGCCAGGCTGGATCCGTTGCCACCTTGGCCCAGCAGGTTCACCATCGGCACCCTACCCTTCTGGAAAAATTGGGGGATGCTACAGTTAAGCCCATCACCGGTATTCCCATTGCTGTGGGGGTCCTCTGGGGAATGTTCAAGCTTTTCATTACGGCGGCCGGTTTTATTACTGACGTAATTATGGTTCCCTTCTTCGAAGGCCCCTATGATACGTTCGTTCGGTCTATCGTAACACGAATATTTCCCAGTGGCTTCGTGCACCATATGTTGCTTGGAGCTCCAGGAGCTGGCTACTTGGAATCTCTTGGCGTCCTCACCACAGGAATCTTTGTTCCCATCGGCATCGTGCTACCAGCAGTTTTGGTATTCTATATTATTCTCAGTCTTTTGGAGGATTTAGGCTACCTTCCGAGATTAGCTGTCCTCGTAGACACTGTATTCCACAGAATAGGTCTGCACGGATATTCCATTGTTCCTGTCATCATGAGCTTTGGCTGCAATATTCCCGGAGTCATGGCGACAAGGGTTCTTAGCAGCCATAAGCAAAGGTTTATGATGCTCACCATGCTGGGGGTTTCCATCCCCTGCATGGCTCAGACCGCGGTGGTTTTGACTATTGTCGGCCCCTTTGGCCTAGGCTGGGTGGCACTGATTTACCTCATTCTGATGAGCATCTTTGTTGGTATGGGAGCTCTGCTTAACAGGCTAATAAGAGGGGAGACTCCGGAAATTGCCATAGAGATCCCTCCCTACAGAATGCCTCAACTTTCTAACCTGTTAATGAAAACCTGCTTGAGGACGGGACAGTTTCTGTTAGAGGCAATTCCCTGGGTATTGGTAGGGATCATCATTGTTAACGTCTTATATGCTCTGCGCATAACAGAGTTCATGTCCAGAGTTTCCAGTCCCCTCTTGGGGTGGTGGTTAGGTCTACCCGAAGAGGCGATCTATCCCTTGATAATAGGTTTTTTGAGAAAAGACGTAGCTACCGGTCTTCTTGCTCCCCTGCGCGATGCCAATGTGATGAATGTTTACCAGATAGTCACTACAGTAACAATTCTGGTCATCTATTTTCCCTGCGCAGCAACCTTTGCTGTATTCTTGAAGGAACTGGGAATAAGAGATACCGCAAAGAGCACGGCAATTATGTTGATATTTGCTTTTGGCGTGGGAGGACTGCTTCACTTCCTATTTAGTTTGTTTAGCTGGTAAAGAAGAAATCTTTGCGTCAAAAGAGGAGGAACCAGGATGACTAAGAAAATAACCCCAACCATGCAGGATTACCTGGAAGCTATTGGCCAACTGGGAAGCGAGGAGCAGGTGGTTAGGGTAAAGAACATTGCCCGGCAGATGAATGTGAAAATGCCCAGTGTCACCGAAGCCTTGAAGACCTTAGCCAGAGATGGACTGATAAGACATGAAAAGTACGGCTATGTCCAGTTAACCCAGAAAGGCGAGAATATAGCCGAAGAAATCTACTCTCGTCACCAGACCCTCTTCAAGTTCTTGAATGAGATCCTTCGGATAGATCCGAGGACCGCCGATGAGGATGCATGCAGGATGGAGCACACTATCAGCTCGACCGCTCTGAAAAAATTGATAGAATTTATCAAGACTTTGGAGTCCTCTGACTAGAGGACGAGAAAACTCAATAAGGACAAACTAAAGTTGGCCCTACAATTTTCTGTCTCCCGGGAGGGATGAATGGAGTTAGGAGTAGCTAGTTTCGCCTGTTACAAACAGGAGCTGGTGAATCTTCTTCCCCTTTTTGCCCAATTTGACGTGAGATACATGGAACTCTGGACATTTTCAAGTTTCGCTAACCCTCTTCATTTCGAATACAAGGATGAGGAGTACCTTGAGAATTTCCTGGCTCTCTTGCTGAAATATAACCTCCGGGCCTCCTCCATCCATGCACCCATCGATTCGGAGGCGGATATTTCCTCACCCGACCCTGCATTAAGAGAACAAGCAATAGAGGAAACCATAAAATCTATCGATGCCCTGGCAAAGTTAGGGGGCAGAATATTGGTTGTTCATCCCGGAGGGAAATCGGTGGATCGAGAAAAGCAGCTTAGGATAGCCTCTCGGAGCCTGCAAATAGTCGAGAGTTATTGCCAAAGACTCAACATAAGGCTGACACTGGAGAATATGCTTCCCGGTTATGTGGGGAGTAAGGTGGAGGATCTTGAATATCTCCTCAGCTCTCTTTCGCCCAGAGCTGCCATTTGCCTGGATACGGGCCATGGCTTTCTTAATGGGAACCTCTTTGAGCTTATGAGGACCCTTGGTGGAAGGATTTGTCATTTACATATTCAGGATACTCATGCCTCTAGCGATGAACACCTTCTACCTTTTCAGGGTGAGATTGACTGGGAAGAGTTTATGATTAAGCTGACCCAGATTCACTATAAGGGCATTTTCATGACGGAAATAAGAGAAGCAAAAAATAACAGTTTAGAAGCTATTTTAGCTGGAGCTAGATGCACTTTTGAAAAGCTCACCAGTTTCTCGGCCCGCCTGTCGGGAAAGAAGTTCCAGGAATGAGGAAAGAAAGAGGTGAAAAATGAAAGCAGTGGGAGTAATTGGCTACAAAGGCAGCGGCAAGACATCTTTGGTGGTTAGCCTGTCCCAAGAGCTCAAGAAAAGAGGTTACAGGGTAGCTACAGTAAAGCATATTCATGGAGAGATAGATCTTCCTGAGGCCAATACCGCCAAACATGGAGGGTACACCGACCAGGTGGCAGCAATTTCTGAGAGGGAATCGGCCGTCTTCTTCAAAAGAAAAAAGAGTCTTGAAGATATCATGGCATATCTGGAGGCGGATTTCGTTTTGGTGGAGGGATTCAAAACTGAGAGAACCTACCCCAAGGTGGTATGTCTGAGGGAAAAAGACGAGCCGAAAGATCTCTTCGATGGACTCCAGGTTCTTGTGGCCATGCTCTCACCAAAAAAAACGATGCCGGGCGTTCCGGTCTTTCGCATCGCTCACGATGTGAAGAGGATGACGGATATTATTGAAAAGATAGCTTTTAAACTACCCAACCTTAACTGCGGAGCCTGTGGTTATGAGACCTGTTATGAGCTGGCCAAGAAGATTGTGAAAGGTGACAAGACCGATAGGCACTGCCCTCCCCTGAATCCTGGCACCGAGGTGAGGCTTGGAGGTAGGACCTTACCTATGAATCCTTTTGTTGACAGAATTGTTCACAGCACCATCAAGGGACTTCTTTCGTCCTTGAAAGGCTTCAGAAAGGGGAAAATCGAGATCAAAATAGAGGAGTAAACGATCCTCTCTATTTCCATAGAAGGAGTGCAATAAAGAAGAACAAATGAATCTTCCTTCCTGGATTAGAAAGAAAATTCCTCCGCCCCAATCTCTCAGGGAGATGAAGGAGCTCCTTCGCTCTTTATCCCTTCACACCGTTTGCGAAGAAGCCGGGTGTCCCAATATAGGAGAGTGTTTTTCTCAGAAGACCGCCACTTTTTTGATTCTGGGAGATAAATGCACCCGATCCTGCAGTTTCTGTGGGGTAAGAAAGGAAAACCCGGCACCTCTCGATCCTGAGGAACCTCGAAATATCGCCAGGGCGGTGCAGAAACTCCGCCTTGAATACGTAGTGATAACGTCAGTTACCCGGGATGATCTGGCTGACGGGGGAGCGAGCCATTTTGCTCTCACCATCAAGGAGATAAAAGGGCTTGCCAATGAAATAAGAATTGAGGTCCTGGTTCCCGACTTCAACGGCTCCCTATCCCCTCTTAGGCGGGTTATTGAGGCCGGGCCCCATGTTCTGAACCATAACCTGGAGACAGTTCCGCGTCTGTATCCAGAGGTACGACCTGAGGCTGATTACTTACATTCTCTTGGGCTACTTAGAGAAACCAAGAGGCTTGATCCGGATATTTGCACCAAATCCGGCCTTATGTTGGGACTGGGAGAAACCAGCGAGGAAGTAACCGGGGTGATGAGGGATCTCAGAGGAGCAGGTTGCGACATTTTAACCATTGGCCAGTATCTTAGACCTTCCTCTCAGAACATGCCGGTGAAGAAATACATAGCACCGAAAGAGTTTAAAGAATATGAAGAAACAGGGAAATCCCTCGGTTTTCTTGCCGTAGCCTCCTCCCCTTTTGTCAGAAGCTCCTATCAAGCCCACGAGATGTTGGCAGACTCTCAAAGATTGTAAAACATTGACGAGTTAGGCGATCTAGACTATAATGAACACGCAGTATCGGAACGTTCAGGACAGTCGAATGTGCAGTTGGCAAAAAGGGAAATTTGGCCAGCAAAAAGGACGAAGAGAGAAGACGTAGGGGATGAAACCGTTCTAAAAAACAATCTTAGAAGGAACAAAGGTGCCCCTATATCGGTTTCTATGTAAAGACTGTGAACAGAAGTTTACCCAGCTAGTTTCCATAGGTAAAGAGACCGAGGTCAAATGTGAGAGGTGCGGAAGTTCTAAATTGGAGAAATTGATTCCCAGGTCTATTACCGGACGAACCAAGGAAGGTGCCCTTTCTGGCATGAGCTCCTGTTCCACCTGTCAGGCAACAAGCTGCAGGAGCTGTTCCCAATAGATTCTATCAAGAGGTAGGAAATGAGCCTATGGCAGGGAAGATTTAAGGAAGGTACGGATAGGTTAGTCCAGGAATTCACCTCTTCCATCGCCGTGGATAGGAAGCTTTACAAGTATGACATTATGGGAAGCATAGCCCACACCAAGATGCTGGCAAAGTGTGGGATCATCTCCTCTAAAGAAGCCAACAAAATCATCCAGACCTTGGAGGCTATCCAAAAGGATATACAATCCGGAAGGCTCACCTTAGACGGAAAAGAGGATATCCACCTGGGGATCGAGGAGGAGATAATAAGAAGGCTGGGTAAGACGGGTGAGAAACTACACACGGCTCGATCGAGAAATGACCAGATAGCCCTGGATGAAAGGTTGTATTTGAGAGATGAGATAGGTCAAATCCTTGATTTGATCGTTGATTTTCAAAAGACTCACTTCCATCTCGCTAAATGTTACTCTGAGGTTATCCTCCCCGGGTATACACATCTTCAATACGCCCAGCCAATTCTCCTTTCCCATTACTTTCTTGCCTATTTTTGGATGCTACAGCGGGATAAGGAAAGACTCAAGAGCTGTCTTGAGCGTGTAAACGTAATGCCCCTGGGGGCGGGAGCTCTGGCTGGTACTTCCCTTCCTATTGATAGGGACTACGTGGCCGACCTTTTGGATTTTCCAAAAATAACCGAGAACAGCGTGGATACAGTAAGTGACCGGGATTACCTTCTAGAATTTTTGGGTGCTTCAGCCGTGCTGATGATGCATCTATCCCGACTCTCGGAAGATCTCATCCTCTGGTCTTCTTCTCCCTTCGGCTTCATTGAGATACGGGATGCCTTTGCTACCGGCTCCTCGCTCATACCCCACAAAAAGAATCCCGATGTAGCTGAACTCATTAGAGGAAAGACAGGTCGAGTTTATGGAAGTCTCATGTCCCTGCTCACCGTCATGAAGGGCCTACCCCTCTCCTATAACCGGGATATGCAGGAGGATAAACTCCCCTTGCTGGAGACGGTCGAGATAGTAAGGGAAAGTCTGAGGATCTACACTCAAATGTTGAAGAACATAAGAATCAACGCTGAGCAGATGGAAAAAGAAGCCCGAGAGGGCTTCTTTGCTTCTACTGATCTTGTAGATTATTTGGTGCAAAGAGGAGTTCCCTTCAGAGAAGCCCACCAGCTCCTGGGAAGGATTGTTAGGCACTGCCTCAAGACGGAGCGGCGATTTGAAGATCTTAGTTTGGAAGAATACCGCCGGTTCTCATCCCTCTTTGAGAAAGATCTCTTTGAGAGAATGAAACTCGAGGAGTGTGTCTTTACTAAAGAGTCTGCGGGAGGAACAGGGAAAAGGAGCCTGAAGATCCAGATGGAGCTGGCCAAGCAAAGACTGGAGGAGACGATATGAGGAAATCCTCGTTCAACGGGGAGTCTTCTTTTCAATATAAAAGGGGAGAACTTTTCTGTGAAGATACCTCCATTTCTCAAATTGCTGATGAGATAGGGACGCCTCTTTATCTTTACAGCAACAGAGCCCTCATTGACAATTATGAGAGATTGAAAGGAGCTTTCAAGCGGGTCTCGCCCCTCATCTGCTACTCCCTTAAGGCTAACGATAATCTTACGCTCTGTCGGATTCTGGCTCATCTCGGAGCTGGAGCAGATATTGTCTCTGGCGGAGAGCTATACAAGGCTCTCTTGGCGGGATTCTCGCCGAAAAGGATAGTGTTTGCCGGGGTAGGTAAAACCCGAAAAGAAATGGAGCTTGCCTTAAGAGAGGACATCTTTATGTTCAATATAGAATCGCGAGGGGAACTGGAGCTTCTGGAGAATCTATCCAGTGAGCTTCATCGGAAGACAAGAGTTTCCTTAAGGATAAACCCAGACATTGACCCGGACACTCATCCCTATGTTAGGACCGGCCTTAAGCAGAATAAATTTGGACTCCAGATGGAGAAGGCAGAGGAGCTTTACCTGAAGCTTAGAGATTCCAAGAACATTTCACCTAAAGGAATTCATTTTCACCTGGGTTCCCAGATTACCAGAATTGACCCCTACCTTAAATGTGTTGACAAGATGGCCGAGTTCATATCTCACCTGAGGAAAGAAGGGGTTGACCTTGAGTATATGGACATGGGAGGAGGTTTTGGTATTGGATACCGGGGGAAGGAATCTCCCTTAGACATAGAAGAGCTCGCCAGCAGGATCGCTCCCCTTATTCGAGAGCACGAATTGAAACTCATCATGGAACCGGGAAGGTATCTCACGGGCAACGCAGGCATAATGGTCACTCAGATCCTGTATAGGAAACGGGGTAAGGAAAGACAGTTCTTGATTGTGGACGCGGGAATGAATGATCTCATAAGACCGGCTCTTTATGGAGCTTACCATGAGATAAAAAAACTCCGACAGCCGAGCAAGACCTCCCCCATGGAAGTGATAGATCTAGTAGGACCCGTCTGTGAGTCAACGGATTTCTTTGCCAAGGATAGAAACCTTCCCCGGAGCGCGCAGGGTGAGTACCTAGCCCTAATGGATACCGGCGCCTACGGATTCTCTATGGCCTCTTCCTACAATGCCCGGCCCTTGCCTCCCGAAGTTCTAGTAAAGGGGGAAAAATGGACTCTCATCCGCAGACGAGAGGTCTATCGCGACCTGGTTAGGACCGAAGCTATCAGCCTTGAGGAGAAAAATGTCATTCCTTCCTATACCATCCCTTTCGTCAAACTTCAGGGTACCGGCAACGATTTCATCGTTGTGGATAACCGGGCTAATTTAATAAAGGATCCAGGAGCATTGGCCAAAAAAGTGTGCTCACGAAAAGAAGATGTAGGAGCCGATGGGCTTCTCCTTCTGGAAGAATCTCAGAAGGCATATTTCAAGATGCGCATCTTCAATCCCGATGGCTCGGAGGCAGAGATGTGCGGCAACGGCGCAAGATGTATAGCCCAATTTGCGTATCTCAAGGATATTGCCGGTAGAAGATGTACAATTGAGACTCTGGGCGGGACCATCAGGTGCCAGATTCAAGGAAAAAAAGTGAAGATTGGAATGGAAAAGCCACGGGATCTACGTTTGAACTTGAGGTTATCCTTGAAGGGAGAAATCTATGAAGGCCATTACCTGAACACAGGGGTGCCTCATTTTATCCTCTTCGCCTCGAGAGTGGAGGAAGTTGCCTTAGAGGAGCTGGCTCCCCTCATAAGGAGACATCCGAAGTTTCGACCCCAGGGAACGAATGTAGATTTTGTGCAAGTGACAAAGGGTAATACTCTTAAGGTGAGAACCTATGAAAGGGGAGTGGAAGACGAGACTCTAGCCTGTGGCACAGGAGCGGTGGCCTCAGCCTTAGTAGGCAGCCTGACCTGTGGGGTCTCATCCCCGGTGAGGGTAAGAATGAAGGGAGGAGATCTTTTCATCTACTTTGAACGGGGTAAGGACAACAATTTCTCTCAGGTTTTCCTGGAAGGAGAGGCTCGAGTCGCTTTTGAGGGCAAAATCAGTGAGGAGGCTGAGAATGTTTAAGGGATGTTTCGTAGCTGTGGTAACTCCCTTTAAAAGAGGAGAGATTGACGAGGCAGCATTTAAAGAACTCGTTCGCTTTCTGGTGGAAAAAGGTGTAGATGGAATAGTTCCCTGTGGTACTACTGGCGAGTCACCTGCCCTATCCCGTGAGGAGCAACGACGGCTCATCAAGTTAGCCGTGAAAGAGGCTAGAAAAAGAGTGGCTGTAATCGCCGGTACTGGGTCCAACAACACAAAAGAAGCAGAGGAATTAACAGAGTTCGCCAAAGACTGTGGAGCCGATGGAGCACTGGTAGTCGCTCCGTACTACAACAAGCCTACCCCGAGGGGCCTTGAGTCTCATTACCGTCGACTGGAGCGAATTGGCCTTCCTCTGGTCATTTATAATATTCCTTCTCGTACCGGAATAAATATCCCTCCCGGCATAGTGGCTAAACTGAGCCAGCTGAACAACATTGTGGGGATCAAGGAAGCCAGTGGCAGCATGGATCAAGTCTCGAGCATCATTGCACAGTCGGAGCCTAATTTTTCTGTTCTTTCCGGGGACGACTCTCTGACCTTGCCCATTCTTTCCCTGGGAGGAGTAGGTGTGGTGTCTGTAGTAGCCAACATTTTGCCAAAGGAGACGCACGATTTAGTATCTTCCTACCTGAGGGGTGATATTGAGAGGGCAAAACAGCTGCACTATAAGTTATTTGATCTCTTTAAGGCGATGTTCGTTGAGACCAACCCTCTTCCCATAAAAACAGCTATGGCTCGTTTGGGAATGATCGAGAAGGAGTGGAGACTCCCGCTGGAGGCCATGGAGGAGGAGAATGAGGAGAAGTTGGAAAGAACGCTGTCCAGTTATGGACTAATTTAGCCCATGAAAAGTCTCTACCTCGATCCTTCCGTTCCCTCTGCTTGCCACGAAAAAGCCCAGCCAGAAAGACGCAAGACCACCTGGCGCTGGTGGAAAGAAAGAATTGATCGATACCGGGTAGTGGTCTCTAACCTAACCATAGAAGAAATAGAAGCGCTACAAACCGCGGAGAAGAGAGAAGCTATCCTCTCCCTAATATCTGATTTTCCGGTCATAGAAAAGACTCCTTCTGCACAAAGACTGGCTAAGAGATACATTCGCGAAAGAATCATCCCAATTAATGCTGCCAATGACGCACTGCATATAAGCCTCGTTGCAACTCATAGCATAGACATACTCCTCAGCTGGAATTTCGCCCACCTGGTGAAGCCCCAGGTCGAAAGAAAGATCAATGCCTTCAATTTGACGAGCGGCTACCCCAGAATAAAAATTGCTAGTCCTAAAGATTTAATGGAGGAAGAATCCTGACCATGACAAAACAAATTACCGTCGCTACCCGGTCCAAGACAGAACTGGTTGATATCAGTTCCGAAATAGAGAAAATAGTAAAGGACTCAGGAATAAAGGACGGAGTGTGCTGGGTGTTTGTTCCTCATACCACCGCCGGCATAAGCATCAATGAAGGAGCCGACCCTAGCGTGAAGAGAGACATTCTTTCCCGACTAGATAAACTGGTCCCCTCAGCAGAGAGATACGAGCACCTGGAAGGAAATGCCCCTGCTCACATAAAGACATCTATTGTAGGGAGCTCAGAGATTCTTATCATTGAGAAGGGAAGATTATTATTGGGCACCTGGCAGTCGCTGTATCTATGTGAGTTCGACGGCCCCAGGCATCGGAAGGTGATAATAAAGATCAAATAAGGGGATAGCACATAAAGGAGGATATCGATGAAAGAAAAGTTAAGGCGGACTATTTTGGGTCTGGCAGCTACCTTCTTAGTTCAGGGTTTCTTTGCGAGCTCAGTGCTGGCCCAGGAATGGCAACCACTCCAATTCTCTGGCAGGTATGAAAAGTACAAATATGAAGCTAAAACAAATGAAAGCGTCCTTTATCATACCTTTTTGGTCGAACCCAAAGGCGAAGCTTTCGAAGTATCCTACATTTTTACACTCACCGGAGTAAAAAGAGAAGATCTGGAATACGGATTCTCGGGAGAGCCATTCTCGTGGATGAGAACCGCTAAACCCATCCTGGTAGCTATTTTCCAGCAACAGGAATTCAAGGTAGGGGAAGAGCTTATTATTCCTGGCATTGGAACTCTTGCCTGCACCGGTGTGGAAACTGTGGCTAGTCTGGAAGGTAAAGTTTTCATATTAACACTAGCGGCGACAAATACCAAAAGTGAACTTGTGATCAACAAGAACTTAGGACTACCTTTGAGACTGAGCATAATCAATAGCGAAGGAGGCCGGGACTTAGAGCTCAAACTAATAGAATATGAAACCCGCTAGGAAAAAAAATGTCTCTGGTCTACATTGGATTGGGTTCCAACCTTGGAGATAGGCTAAAGAATCTGCAGGACTCCGTATCTCACATAGAAAGAGAGATAAGGGTAAGGAAGGTATCTTCTTTCTACCATACACAGCCGGTAGGAATGAAGGGAAGGTGGTTTTTGAACTGTGTCCTCGAAGGCGAGACAGAGCTAGGTCCCCACCAGTTGATGGAAACATTGCTCGCAATAGAGAAAGAGATAGGCCGGAGAAGAAAGAAAAAGAAAGAAGACCGCATAATTGATCTGGATCTTTTGCTCCACGATGAGAGGGTACTCAAAGAAAAAGGTCTTGTTGTGCCTCATCCCAGCTTGCATAAGCGAGGGTTTGTTCTGGTCCCACTAGTGGAAATCAATCCTCATCTTTATCATCCAGTCTTGAAAAGAACAGTTAAGGAGATCCTGAATAGACTTAAGGATTCCCACCGCATAGAGAAGTTCTCGCCCAGAGAAAACTGACCTTGACAGGGGTGAGCTGATCGGTATAATCAAGGTCAAGCTTTTAAACCTCCAAGGCCAGAGCCATCCAAGAAGAGATACTAGATTGAAAAGCATGACCGGGTACGGGGAGGGGAGGGGAAAAACCGAGGAAATCGATCTCCTCCTCGAGGTGAAATCCGTCAACCATAGATTTTTAGAGCTACAAATTAACTCCTCAAAAGAGATTTCTCCGGGTATGGAGGCAAAAATAAGGAGCGAAGTGAAAGCCAAAGTAGCCCGGGGCAAGGTTACCGTTAATATCCAGATAAAGAGAATAAAGCCACCTACCTATAGTATTGTGGCTAACCAAGTAGTTGCCTCCCGTTACTACAAACTCCTCAACCAACTTTCAGATTCCCTGGGTTTGGGGGAGGGCGTGTCTCTCTCCCATCTGTTGAGCCTTCCCGAGGTGGTTTATCTGGAAAGGTCAGAGGAAAACGCGGATAAGATAGAAAAAGCGCTGTTTCAAGCCTTGGGTAAAGCTCTACGAGATTTCTTGCGGATGCGGGAAAGAGAAGGAAAGAATCATCTTGATAGCATCCAAAGCTGCGTCAAAAGCATAGGGGATTCCCTTCCTCTTATAGAAAAAGAATTCTCCCTGGCTCAGGAAGACTACCGGAGAAGAACAAGGAAGAGTCTGCAGGAGCTTCTCGAAAAGGAACCTAAGGAAAAAATCATCAATGAAATCCCGCTTCTTCTTTCCCGGGGAGATATCAGCGAGGAGAGACTCCGGTTTCAGTCCCATCTGAAGGAGTGCAAAAGAACCCTGCAGAAGGCGGGGCCCATAGGGAAAACATTGAGTTTCATACTTCAGGAACTGCACCGGGAAATCAATACCATAGGAGCAAAGTCAGACTCTTTTGCCATCTCCCGGCTCGTGGTTGAGATAAAACACTACCTGGAGAGAATCAGAGAAGAGATTATCAATATTGAATAGAAAATCGAGTCCGTCCAGAGGAGGATGAACTTGCTAAAGAAGAAGAAAGGACTCATCCTTGTAGTCTCTGCTCCCTCGGGAGCGGGCAAAACAACCTTATGCAAAAGACTCCTGCAAGCTTCCTCCTCATTTATCTCTTCCGTCTCTTTTACTACCCGGCGTCGTCGCAAGAACGAAATTGAAGGAGTGGATTATTATTTCGTTTCCCAAAAAGAATTTGGAAAGATGGCAGAGGAGGGAAAATTTGTAGAATGGGCCAAGGTTCACGGCCACCTGTATGGAACGTCAGCCAAGCTCCTTGATGAGAGGGTAAGGGAAGAAAAAGACGTGCTCCTGGAGGTGGATGTGAAGGGAGGATCTCAAATCAAAAAGAACTACCCCCCGGCCGTGCTCATCTTCCTCCTTCCTCCTTCCTGGCAGGAACTGGAGAAGCGCTTAGGTAGCAGAAGAACCGAGAACGAGGAGAAGTTAGCCGACCGGATGAAACAGGCAAAAAAAGAGATCGAATACGCCCCCCATTATGATTATCTTATCATAAATGACGATATCAACCGCGCTCTGCAGGATCTGTTAGCTGTAATCCGGGCTGAGCGCTGCCGAATGGATCGAGTGGCTGATGAGGATCTCGAAGCCCTCAGGGGTCCTGAGAACTGAGGAAAGGAGTATTAACTGGATACATTCTCTACTGATGAAGTGCTGCGTAAGACAGGAATAGCTAATAAATACCTGCTGACCCGTCTAGCTATCCAAAGAATGAGAGATATCGTCAGGCAGAAAGATAAAAGAAGCCTGGAAAAGCCCCAAAATAAGCTTCCCACCCGCGTTTTAAGGGAGATTGCTGAGGGCAAGGTAAAAATGGAGAAGCTAACGGTCAAAGACGAGGAGGAATCGGAGAACTAGACCCCAATTCTCATTCCCTCTGCCAGAGCACTCTGAAAATTAGACAGAGCAGCTAACTCTACATACTCAACATTCCGTGAAATCTCCTGGGCCTCTTGCCAGGACTCCTGAGAAAGCAGAGCCATGATGGCTCCTAAGCTGGCAGCATTTCCCACACTCCTCACCTTGGCCCCGGACAGGGCAGGAAGAAGACCAATGTTTTGAGCACTTCTTGGGTCAATTTCACTCCCGAAAGCTCCGGCCAGGAGGACTTCATCTACTCGGTCTTCCTGCAGGCCAAGCTTCCCCAGAAGAATCTGTATGCCAGCACGTATGGCTCCCTTGCCTAGTTGAAGCTCCCTGATATCATTCTGGGTAAGGATAATAGGGAGCCCCCCAGCGGATTCGTTCTCACTAGCCAAGAGAAAACCACTACTCCCCTCCCTTTTTATTACCCTCCGATTCCAGATTTTCTTGACCGGGGGAAAGAGAATCCGCCCCGAGCTGTCAATAATCTTCTCCCTAAACAACTCGCTGACAGCA
Source organism: Candidatus Aerophobota bacterium (assembly GCA_030602105.1). Lineage (GTDB taxonomy): Bacteria > Aerophobota > Aerophobia > Aerophobales > AE-B3A > SOJT01. The sequence continues at coordinate 14,065 of JAUWAK010000018.1, forward strand.
TCTACTAATCCGCTTCCACAAATTCCCCGGGGCCTACCCCCTGCTATCACTCCCACCTCTACCCTTCCTTCTCTCAGTCTTACTCTCTCAATAGCTCCCTTTTCTGCTCTCATTCCCCGAGAAATACGTGCTCCCTCAAACGCGGGGCCAGCAGCGCTGGAGGCACAAACTATGCGTCCATCTTGGGCCAGTATTATTTCCCCATTGGTTCCAATATCCACAGCCAACCTAAGCTTTCTGTCCCTGCGAGTAAAAAGAGAGGTGGCCAGGATAACTCCTACTGTATCCCCACCCACAAAGGCAGCCACATTCGGAAAAATGAGTAGTCCTCCCCTCTGGTTGATCGCGATCCCTAACTCCGAAGCTTTCAGTCTTACAGCCTTCTCAATTGCGGGAACATACGGATAAATAGCTAGATTCAAAGGATTTATGCCCAACAGAAAATGGTGCATAACCGTGTTACCAACAAAGGTTGCTTCGTAGATATTGTCTGTTTTTACCTTTGCTTTACCGCTTAGTGATTTGATGATTTGATTGATAGCTTGGATTACTTCCTTTTGCAAGATCTTTAGCCCGTTGGGATGAGACTGAACAAAGCTGACCCTGGTGACTATATCCTCTCCGTGAGAGATCTGAGGATTCAAAACACCATTGGCAGCTAGCTCCTGCCCTGTATCTAAATCCACTAAAATACCTACTATGCTGGTTGTTCCTACATCAAAAGCTACACCAAAACTATTTCCCCTGGTGTCTCCTCGCTCTACCTCAAACAATTTCCCATCACTCACGACAGCCGTTAGTCTCAAATCAGCTTTCCTTATGAAAAGAGGGATTTTCCTTATCAGCTCCAGATCCGAAGCCAGAGCAGAAATTCCTTGCTCTCCAAGCGACCTCTCCACTCTTGACAGATCGTCAACTTGATCCTCCAGTGTAGGACCTGGAAGAGAAAGATGCACTTTGTGAATACGGGGGTTGGTGGTTATCGTTCGGCTTATTCTGCTAGTGAGGATTTTGGGAAAGGACACAAGGGAAAGAGGGTGGACTTGGACCCGGCACTCTCCTTCAATCAAGGTTTGGCAGGCCAATCTCCAGCCTTGTTCTAAGTGGCAAAGATGTTTTTGTTCGGCTGGACTTGGAGCGGAAACTTTGCCCTTTATCTTAATCCTACATTTTCCACATATCCCCTTTCCCCCACAGGGAAATCTTATCTGAATTTCCGCACTCTCTAGCGCCTCCTCTAAACTAGTTCCTGAGGTAACAAGAATGGTCTTTTGCCAGCCCGGAAAATGAAGTTTTACTTT